>NZ_JAERVL010000020.1 GCF_016745835.1 Caldalkalibacillus salinus
ATCCCACCCCAACATATATTGTAGAGCCCTAAAAAATGTCAGAGTACCTGAAAAAAGCACTTTGTCTATACAGACAAAGTGCTTTTGATTATCACCCGTTAAGATGAAAGATGCTGTTGGACAAGTTTATTGACAATAGAGCCGTCAGCGCGGCCTTTGACCTTAGGCATGATCGCGCCCATGACTTTCCCCATGTCAGCTTTGGAACTCGCCCCAACTTCAGCAATCGTTTCCTTGACAAGGCTAGCAACTTCTTCTTCAGATAGTTGTTCCGGCATATATTCCGCTAAGATCTCAAGTTCTTCTTTGATATTTGATGCGAGATCATCACGACCTGCTTTTTCAAACTCTTGGAGGGAATCCTTGCGTTGCTTAAGTTCGCGATTGAGTACGGTAAGCACTTCGTCCTCGTTTAACTCTCTTCCAAGTTGTATTTCCTCATTTTTCAAAGAAGATCTGACCGCACGGATCACCGTTAGCTTCTTCTTATCCTTGTCCTTCATCGCTTGCTTCATATCAGAGTTTAAACGTTCAAGAGTCGACATGACTTACCTCCTAAAACTTACGTTTACGAGCAGCCTCTGATTTCTTCTTACGTTTAACACTCGGCTTTTCGTAATGCTTGCGTTTCTTAACCTCAGCAATGACTCCATCTTTTGAACAAGAGCGCTTAAAGCGGCGAAGTGCCTGGTCAAGAGATTCATTTTTGCGAACGCGAATTTCAGCCATAAATTTCCCTCCCTCCGCTACTTCCATAAAGAAAAAAGAGTTCATTTGCAACTTATACAAAGCTGTCAAACTTCATTATATTATACCATACAGTGAATGGTCAACTTTTACTCTTTTGTCCACCCCAGCAAGTGATAATGAAGATGGAAAACCTCTTGTCCACCTTTTTCTCCTACATTTACAACGATTCTCCAACCTTCAAGCTCCATCGCTTCTGCCAGTTTTTGAGCGACTTTATGTATGTGTATGATAAGAGGCATGTCTTCCTCCTGCACGTCTGCTAATGTTGAGATTTGTTTTTTAGGTATAATGAGTAAATGGACGGGCGCTTGAGGGTTGATATCATGGAAGGCCATCGTCCATTCATCTTCATGCGCAATCTTTGCCGGTATTTCTTTACGCAGAATTTTACTAAAAATGGTCTCACTCATATCGTTCACTCCTTTTTGCTTTTAACACTATTGTAGACTTTCTAATCACGATTGGCTACATAGACTGTTTATTTTTTTCAATATAATGACTGTTAAATGACACAAAAAAGCCCCGTAGTGGGGCTGTCGTTAGGCACTATTTAATTTTACTCACGCGTTAATTTTTCTCCACAGAATGTCCGCCAAATTCGTTACGTAACGCAGCAACGACCTTGCCTGCAAATGTGTCCTCTTCAAGAGAGCGATACCTCATCAATAATGATAAAGTGATCACTGGTGCGGCTGCCTTGAGGTCTAGCGACTCCTCTACAGTCCATTTTCCTTCCCCAGAAGAGTGCATGACACCCCTAATATCATCTAAATTAGCGTCTTTTGAGAATGCACTTTCAGTTAGCTCCATTAACCAACTGCGGATAACGGACCCGTTGTTCCAAACTCGAGCGACCTTTTCATAATCATAATCGTAGGGGCTTTTCTCTAGGATATCAAAGCCTTCCGCAATGGCTTGCATCATCCCATACTCTACCCCATTATGTATCATCTTCAAATAGTGGCCTGCACCTGACTCTCCAGCATAAAGATAGCCATTTTCCACACATGTATCTCGGAATAGCGGTTCGATCGTTTTAAACGCTTCGGCATCTCCACCGATCATGGTACAAGCACCATGGCGAGCACCGTCCATCCCTCCACTTGTGCCTACATCAAAGAAATATACGCCTTTATCCTGAAATACGCGATTTCTTTCAACAGATAATTTGTAGTTAGAGTTACCTCCATCAATAACGATGTCCCCTTCGGAGAGTAATCCTTGGAGTTCCTCAAGGACTTGCTCTGTTATCTCTCCTGCAGGCACCATCACCCATAGAATGCGCGGTTTGGGTAGTTTCTCTACAACTTCTGAAAGTTGATAAGCTCCCTCTGCACCTTGTGATTCGGCCTTTTTCACGGCCTCCTCAGACACGTCGTAAGCGACGACCTCGTGATTGTGATCTAATAAATTAAGGCTTAAATTGTAGCCCATTTTCCCTAAGCCGATCATTCCTAGCTTCATATGTTGTTACCCCTTTCTGATGTCTGGTGTCTAGCAGATGAAAATGCTTGTCATGCTTATCCATTTCCTCACATAGGATGATTCTAGAGGAGGTTGGCCCCATGTTCATGAAAGAATTTCTCATTCCATTCGCAACAGGACTCGCGATCTTCTTATTTGGCATGCAAGTCATGCGTGTTGGGTTTGAAAATCTGTTCTTGCAACGTATTAAAGAGATTTTACACGTCTTAACCAAAACTCCAATGACGGGTCTAGTCACGGGTGCTTTAACGACAGCGATACTTCAAAGTAGCAGCGCTGTGATGTTGCTAACCATCGCCCTAACGAATGCACGCCTTCTCACGTTTAGACAATCTTTCGGCATTATACTAGGTGCAAATATTGGGACATGCCTCACGACCGAGTTAATCGCTTTCAATATTCAACAGTTTGGTGTCTACTTTTTCATTCTAGGCAGCATTTTGTTCGTGCTCCCTACCCTCCAAGTCAAAAGTTGCGGTCTCGCCCTCGGTGGATTCGGGCTCCTGTTTTTAGGGATGGACACGATGCAATCGATCACACCTTTTATTAAACAACTGGGTATTGTCCAAAGTTTGTTTACGATGAGTGAAGGCGGTGTTTTAAGTGGCATAGCTGCTGGGACATTACTCACCGCTCTAATCCAAAGTAGTACTGCAACGACAGCCATTACTATGAATTTAATGTACGACCAGATACTACCGCTAACCGTTGCTGTGGCCGTCATATTTGGCAGTAATATTGGTACGTGTATTACGGCTGTACTTGGCAGTTTAGGTGGAAATACAGTCTCAAAGCAGGTGGCTTTTTCCCACGTGATGATTAATTTAATTGGTGTACTCCTCTTTTTACCTTTCTTGCCCGTATTTATACAGTTTGTTGAGTGGTTAACCCCTTATCCCATGAAGCAGGTTGCACATGCTCAAACGGTTTTTAATGTATTATCGTCTTTCATACTTCTCCCATTCGTACAATGGTTTGAACGCATTGTGATGCTCTTTATGCCTCATCCCAAAAGAGTGCTTTAATCCTTAAGTATGTCTACAAGGGGAGAGAGCGACTAGTAGTTCGATTCGCCTTTTTCTCCTTTGACAATAGCGGCACCGCTACTGGCACCTATACGTGTGGCACCGGCATTAACCATATCGACAACGGTTTTATGGTCACGCACACCGCCAGACGCTTTGACTCCCATGTCTGGCCCCACCGTCTTCCTCATGAGCTTAATATCTTCGATGGTGGCGCCCCCTGTGGAGAATCCTGTAGACGTTTTGACATAGTCTGCACCGGCATTTTTACTGATGATGCAGCTGCGTACTTTCTCTTCCTCTGTGAGAAGAGAGGTTTCGAGAATCACTTTTACAAGTGCTTTTCCTTTGGCCGCGTTAACGACACTCCGTATATCTTCCTCCACAAAGTCGTTTTGTTGTCCCTTCAATGCGCCAATGTTGATCACCATATCGACCTCAGTGGCACCGTTTGCAATAGTGTCCTTTGTTTCAGCCACTTTTGTTTCTGTTGTGGTGGCTCCTAGCGGAAAACCGATGACGGTACATACTTTTACTTTACTATCTTTTAACAAAGACGCGCAGGTTGATACCCATGTTGGATTGACACATACTGAAGCAAATTCATATTCTTTAGCTTCCTCACAGAGTTGTACAATTTGATCCTTTGTTGTATCAGGCTTTAGCGCTGTATGATCAATTAAGGCTGCAATGTTTTCCATTTGATGGCCCTCCTCTTCTTTTTTTCATTTCCACCATTATACGGCAGACATTTTCGTATTATATTCAGTAAACCCACCTTAAGCTTGTATATGTTGATACCCTATCATAAATAAGGCGACGCTCGTGACGAAAAGTAATGGGAGTAAGAGCTTAAAAGAGAGATGCTGTGTCTTGTGACGAGCTGCTGTCATCCCTATCAGTGTACCGATGCCACCCCCGCATGCAGCGGTTAAAAAGAAGGATGATTCCGGTATTCGAAAGGGCTTCCCTCGTTTAGCTTTCCTTTTATCCTGAATAAATATTATGAATGCGTATGTATTCAGAAGAAGAAATGCCGTGACCCAAGCGTCGACTCTCTGTGAGTACACGGCAAAACCTCCTATAATATAGCACACGTTAATGACAAGGTTTCGGACGCGCCTATGGTTGCGTAGCTGATTAGTAATTGACAACGTCCTTCACCTTCGGTTCGACGATAGATCCAGCGCAATAAGGGTACCCCGGTTCATCGATTTGAACTTCGACGACTTGCCCGATATAGCTCTCATCCGCTTTGATTACGACTTTAAGATAATTATCCGTGTAACCGACCAATAGACCTGCACCAGGCTTTTCTTGGTACTCCGTTTCAGGAATGACTTCTAATGTTTGCCCTTCAAACTGAGAGGCATACTCTTTAGCTAGCTGATTAGACAGTGCGATAAGACGGTGAACACGGTCATTCTTTTCTTCCTCAGGGACTTGGTCTGTCATTCTTGCAGCCGGTGTTCCTGTCCGTTTGGAAAATGGAAATACGTGTAGCTCTGCAAAGCGCATGTCTCTGATGAACTCATACGTATTCATAAACTGCTCTTCTGTCTCCCCTGGGAAACCTACAATCACGTCACTCGTTAAAGCAAAATGAGGTAGAGCCTGTTGCACTTTCTCTACTCTTTCACGATACTCTGCCACGGTGTATTTCCGACGCATGCGTTTGAGGACTTCGTCATCTCCTGCTTGTAGTGGAATATGAAGATGTCGGCACACTTTAGAAGATTGTCCTAGCACTTCAATGACTTCGTCCGTGAGTTGACTCGCTTCGATCGAACTAATTCTCAATCTTTCTAAGCCAGGGACTTGTTCTAAATCCAAGAGTAGTTTGGCAAGATTGTAATCCTCTAAATCCTCCCCATACCCACCTGTATGAATACCCGTGAGTACGATTTCTTTATAACCTGCTTGAACGAGCTTGTTCGCTTGAGCAATCACACTCTTCGGATCGCGTGAACGTAATAACCCTCTAGCCCAAGGGATAATACAGAACGTACAGAAATTGTTACAACCTTCTTGTATCTTTAGTGATGCTCTCGTACGATCTGTGAATTCAGGCACATCCAGCTCTTCGTACGTGCGCGTCTTCATGATATTACCCACAGCGTTAATCGGTTGTCTTTCCGCATGGTATTGTTCAATATATTCGAGGAGCTTGGAACGATCCTGGGTGCCCACGACGATATCAACCCCTTCAATGGCCATAATCTCACCAGGGGATGTTTGCGCATAACAACCTGTCACACATATGACGGCGTCTGGATTTTTACGGATGGCACGTCTGATGACTTGCCTCGATTTTTTGTCTCCTGTATTCGTGACAGTACACGTATTAATGACATAAACGTCTGCTGTTTGTTCAAATTCACGTTTTTCATAGCCGGCGTTTTTAAATAACTGCCATATGGCTTCCGTTTCATAATGATTGACTTTACATCCTAGTGTATGAAAAGCGACGGTAGACATGGTGTTCACCCTCCCATCTGTTCAAAATGATAAGATATTGAGGACAGCACGTACTGTGATGCTGTTTCCGTGCGTAAAATACGTGGTCCCAACGAGATAGATCGATAGCCCTGATGATGTAGAGTATGAATTTCCTCTTCAGTGAACCCTCCCTCAGGTCCTATCGCAATGATAATACGCTCACCCCTCTTAACGCTAGACATAGCCTGGGCAAAGGAAGCCATGCCTTCATGATCAATCGTTTCTTTCTCATAGGCCACCCACTTATGTTCAGCGTCAATGTTAAGCAGAGCTGTAAAAGAGTGAATCGAAGTGACTTCAGGGAGTAAAGCACGGTGGGATTGTTCTGACGCTTCCTTAATAATCTTGGCCCAACGTTCTTGTTTCTTCTTCTCTTTTTTCTGGTCATATCTGACAATTGTTCTGGCAGAAGAAAAAGGAATGAACCGGTCTGCTCCCAGCTCTGTTCCCTTTTGTAAAATCCATTCCAATTTGTCAGCTTTGGGTAGTCCTTGTGCTACGGTCACGTGAACTGGTAACTCAGTATGGCCATCTAACTCTTCGATAATGTCACAAACGACCTTACGTTCCTCCATAAGTGAAATAGTGCACAAGACAACACGTCCCTTACCATTGCTACAGATCAATTGGTCTCCGACATCGGCTCTCATAACGTTTTTAATATGATGAACGTCTTGACCTTCAAGGAGACATTGATTTTCAGACATTTGGTGTGCTGAAATAAAATATCTTTGCATTAGTTTGATTGCTCCTATGCTCTTATGCTCCTAATATCTTACTCTTTTTTCGCAATAAAAGCTACCCATTCATTAATGTGAAGTGTTTCCACTATATTGAACCCTTGTGAAATCATAGCTTTTTTGACTTCTTCCTGTTTGTGAGCGATGATGCCTGAGGTAATAAAATGGCCACCCGGCTGTACCACGCGATACGCATCAGGGACGAATCTTAAAATGACCTCAGCCAAGATATTGGCCACAACGAGATTAGCTTGTTGATCAATATGATCTAGTAAGTTATTTTGCTTCACTTCTATAATGTCTGATACACCATTGACTTTGACATTATCCCTCGTTACTTTAACTGCAACATCATCCAGATCGAGGGCTAGGCCTTTTTTGGCCCCTAATTTCGCTGCAGCAATGCTGAGTACACCTGAACCACAACCGACATCAATGACTTCATCCCCTGGTTGAAGTATTTTTTCTATTGCTTGTATGCACAGGACCGTTGTAGGGTGTGTGCCCGTACCAAAAGCCATGCCAGGGTCAAGTTCAATAACGATCTCATCATCAGATAAAGGAGAATAATCCTCCCATGATGGTGAAATAGTGACACGGTCTGTAATTTGTGAGGGTTTATAATACTTTTTCCATGCGTGGGCCCAGTCTTCTTCATACACTTCGGCCAAAGAAACGGTACCTAAACCGAGGTTTATGTTATGAAGGAGTAAGTTATTTAACTCCGTTTTAATCTCTTCTACCGTTTCACCTAGAAAGCTATTCATAGGGAGGTAGCCTTTAACGATGACCCCTTCCTTAGGGTAATCTTCGGGGTTAAGTTGATAGAGTTCTCCAAAGTCATTATTTTGTGTGAGATCCCTCCCTAGCACTTCCGGATCTTCAATGACAACACCACTTGCACCAGCTTCATGCAGAATATTGGCCACCGGTTCAATCGCTTCCTGTGTTGTGTGAATACTGATTTCTGACCATTTCAACTCTACCAACTCCATCCCCAATAAATTAACGTGTGCTTATTTAAGCTAAGGGTTTAATCTCCCTTAAACGCTTTTTTCATGCGATCAAAAAAACTCTCAGACTGCTCATCCGGAATTTGATCTCCACTGATCTCTGCAAATTCTTTTAGCAGCTCCTTTTGACGGTCGTTAAGTTTCTTCGGTGTCTTAATTTTTACTCGTACATGCTGGTCACCCTGAGCCTGACCTCTTACGGCTGGGACACCTTTACCTCTAATTCGGAAATAGGTGCCTGTTTCTGTCCCTTGTGGAATCTTTAACTTGACACGCCCAGTGAGTGTGGGCACTTCTATTTCATCACCTAGCGTCGCTTGGACAAAGGTGACCGGCATCTCACAGTAGATATCCTGCCCGTTCCTTTCAAAAAACGGATGTTCCTTAACTCTGATGACGATGTAGAGATCTCCTGGAGGACCTCCATTCACACCTGGTTCACCTTGACCCGACACTCTCACTTGCATGCCGTTATCCACACCTTCTGGGATGCGGATAGGGATGGTTTTATGGGTCTGAACGTTACCTCGCCCATGACATGTTGGACATTTAGCTTTAACAACTTTTCCTTTACCTTCACAACTCATACATACACGACGGTTCACGACACGCCCAAAAGGCGTGTTTTGCACTTGTTCTTGTTGACCTGTGCCGTGACATATCTGACATGTTTCAGGCTTAGTCCCTGGTTTTGCTCCCGAACCGAGACATGTGTCACATTCCTCTTCTTTTGGAATGCGAATTTCCGTTTCTTTACCGAAAACGGCCTCTTCAAAATCAATGGTCATGGTGTATTGTAGGTCATTTCCCTGCCTTGGTGCGTTCGGATTTCTTCTGCCACCACCACCGAAGAACATATCAAAGATATCGCCAAAGTCACCAAAGTCTGCACCACCAGCACCGCCAAATCCTTGGTTAGGTTCTGCAGTGCCAAAGCGATCATAGTTCGCTCTTTTTTGGTCATCACTTAGGACATCGTAAGCTTCTTTTACCTCTTTAAACTTCGCTTCTGCGTCTCCTGCTTTATTCACGTCTGGATGGTACTGACGAGCGAGTTTTCGATATGCTTTTTTGATTTCATCTGATCCGGCGTCTTTTGATACGCCCAGAATGTCATAGTAATCTTTTTTGCTCATCCTATCCACTCCCGATTATCGCATAAAAATTATCATATCACGTTGCATAAAAAAGTCAAAGCCAAGATGTCCTGACTTTGACTTTTTTTACCGTCGGCTTACTTTTTCTCCTCATCATTTACGTCTTCATACTCAGCATCGACGACGTTATCGTCAGCCTTTTGACCTTCTTGGTCTTGACCTGCTTCACCTTGAGCCTCAGCTTGTTGCGCGGCTTGCTCATATAGCTTAACGGAGAGCTGCTGAACGATTTCTTCTAGTGCTTCTTTCTTAGACTTAATCTCTTCAACGTCTGTACCTTCAATTGCTTGCTTCAACGCGTCTTTAGCTTCGTTTGCTTTATCAATCTCTGCCTGGTCTACCTGCTCCCCAAGATCTTTGATTGTCTTTTCTGTTGTGTGTATGAGATGATCCGCCTCATTGCGAAGATCGACCTCTTCTTTGCGTTTGCGGTCTTCCTCTGCGTTTGCTTCTGCATCCTTAACCATATTTTCAATCTCTTCATCAGATAAACCACTAGAAGAGGTGATCGTAATATTTTGTTCTTTACCCGTTCCTTTGTCTTTGGCAGATACGTTAACGATACCGTTCGCATCAATATCGAAGCTGACTTCAATCTGTGGTACTCCTCTTGGTGCTGGAGGAATATCCGTTAACTGGAAGCGCCCCAATGTTTTGTTGTACGCTGCCATCTCACGTTCACCCTGTAGCACATGGATGTCAACTGATGTTTGGTTATCAGCAGCTGTAGAGAATACTTGAGACTGGCTCGTTGGGATCGTTGTGTTACGTTCGATCATTTTCGTGAAGACGCCACCTTGTGTTTCAATACCCAGGGATAACGGGGTCACATCTAGTAGTACAACGTCCTTCACATCACCTGAGAGCACGCCTGCTTGGATTGCTGCACCGAGGGCTACCACTTCATCAGGGTTAACACCTTTGTGAGGGTCCTTACCTGTGAGTTTCTTAATTTCTTCTTGTACGGCAGGAATTCGAGTAGATCCCCCAACAAGCACAATTTTATCGATATCTGTTGGTGTAAGTTCAGCATCTTTCAGCGCACGTCGTGTTGGCTCCAACGTACGTTCAACTAAGTCTTCACTTAACTCTTCAAATTTTGCTCTAGTCAGTGACACCTCTAAGTGTTTAGGTCCGCTTGCATCCGCTGTGATGAACGGTAGAGAAATTTGAGTGGACGTGACACCGGATAAATCTTTCTTTGCTTTTTCAGCTGCATCCTTTAGGCGCTGTAAAGCCATTTTATCTTGGCTTAGGTCCACGCCATTTTCTTTTTTGAATTCGTCGACAAGATGGTCAATAATCACTTGGTCAAAGTCATCCCCACCAAGTTTGTTGTCACCGCTCGTCGCTTTTACTTCGAAGAATCCGTCTCCTAACTCAAGAATAGAGACGTCGAATGTCCCTCCACCAAGGTCGTAAACGAGAATCGTTTGGTCGTCCTCTTTGTCAAGACCGTATGCTAGTGCTGCAGCTGTTGGCTCGTTAACGATACGCTCAACTTCTAGACCAGCGATACGACCTGCATCCTTTGTCGCTTGTCTTTGTGCGTCGTTAAAGTAGGCTGGTACTGTAATGACAGCTTTTTCTACTTTTTCTCCTAAGTACGCTTCTGCATCAGCTTTTAACTTCTGAAGAATAATAGCGGAAATCTCTTGAGGCGTATACTCCTTACCTTCAATATCCTCTTTATGATTCGTTCCCATATGACGCTTAATAGAGATAACTGTATTTGGATTTGTGATCGCTTGGCGCTTGGCGACCTCTCCTACTTGACGTTCGCCGTCCTTAAAAGCGACGACAGATGGTGTTGTACGGCTTCCTTCCGCGTTAGGAATGACAACCGCTTCTCCACCTTCCATCACTGCGACACATGAGTTCGTCGTTCCTAAGTCAATACCAATTACTTTACTCATTTGTTCATCCTCCTGTTCCTTATGTCAATTTGCTATTATCAAAGTAAAAATTGTTAAGTTAAGTATCATTTCAAAGATGGGCGACTCAAGCAAAGGCAGCTTAGCTTTGACCTAGCCAGACACTGTGCCCGAATCGTGGCAAAGGAGCTCCTTAGGAACTCACTTTGACCATAGCAGGGCGAATCACCTTATCCTTTAATTTGTACCCTTTTTGAAGCTCTTCAGTGACAATGCCAGATTCGTACTCATCACTCTCTTCTTGCATGACAGCTTGATGTACATTCGGGTCAAAAGCTTCCCCTACTGTAAGAATAGGCTCAAGCCCTTCCTGCTTCAGGACCTCGTCGATTTGTCTATAAACCATGTCGACACCTTTCGCTAGTTCAGGGTCTTGAGAATCTTGGCTCGCCGCTAAAGCCCGTTCAAAATTATCTAAAGCGGGTAATAGCTTCTCAACTAAAGGGAGTGATGCATATTTGGCTTGCTCTTCCTTCTCTTGTCTTGTACGACGTCTAAAGTTATCAAAGTCTGCCTGAGCTCTTAAATATTTTTGTTGGAATTCAGCTGCTTTTTTTTCAGCCTCTTGTAATTGGCGTTGCATCTCTCCCCCACTTACATCTACAGCTTCCTCGTCATGCGAGAATTGCTGCTCGTTTGTTGTATCATCTGCCGCATCGACTCCCTCTCCGGAATCAGCCGCGTCAGCACTGTCTTGATTCGCATCTACATCTTCGACTTCCTTCTGTTCTACCTGTTCGTCTTGAATTACATCGTGATTCTGCTCTGTGGACACAACATTCACCTCCTAATACTACACAACAAGAGGAGAGGGAAAGAAGCTTCCCTCTCTCACCTTGAGGACTTATATCAAAATGCCATAACAGTGCTATGAACGCTCATAGATCTGTTTAAGTACAGAATTGAGATCATTCGTCAAGTAGTCCAATATACTATAAACCTTCTGGTACTCCATTCTTGTGGGACCTAGTATACTTAATTGGCCTACAGGGTTTCCACCAATAGAATACGAAGCTGTAATAATACTACAGTGACTGATGGCTTCATCAACATTCTCTTGGCCAATCTTGACTTGAACGCCTTCACCTGAGCTGTGCAACTCGGTTAATATACCATGGACACGGTCGTTTTGTTCGAGAAACTCGAATATATTCTTCACTTTATCAACATCATGAAACTCTGGCTGAGCAAAGATATTCGTTGTTCCACCTAAGAAAACACGGTCTTCACGCTCGGTTGAAAGCGTCTGATCCAGTACATGAAGCATTTCCTTGTAATGTTTAAAGTGTTTTTCTAATTCTAGGGCTATTTCGTTATATAACCGCGTTTTTAATTGGTAAACAGGGACACCGCTTAACTTCTGATTTAAGATGTTAATCAGCTTTTCCATATCGTCCATGGAAATACCCGCAGGTATTGTAATCTTCTTATTCTCAACATGACCCGTATCAGTCACAACAATAGCCACGGCTGCTTCTTGACTGAGAGGGATGAGCTGGATGTGTTTCAAGGTTGTATCAAAGACTTCTGGTCCAAGTACGATAGATGTATAATTGGTCAGCTCTGATAATACAGACGCTGTATGTTGAATGACTTGTTCAAACTCTACAAACCGGTCTGCAAACATCACTCTAATTTTATCAATGTCCTGCGAGGACAAGCGTACAGGTCGCATGAGATGGTCCACATAAAAACGATATCCTTTATTGGAAGGGATGCGACCAGCAGACGTGTGAGGCTGAGCGAGATACCCTAGCTCTTCTAGGTCTGCCATCTCGTTCCGTATTGTAGCAGGACTAAATCTCACATCGTTTCGCTTAGATATCGTACGCGATCCGACAGGCTCTGCAGACTTCACATAGTCATCTATGACGGCATGTAAAATTAACTTTTGACGGTCGGTAAGCATCACGACGTCCCCCCATTTAAAACCGCTTGTTAGCACTCACACTTAACGAGTGCTAACTTATATATTACAAGATATCAAACCTTCAAAACAATGTCAATCTGCTTCAACAGGGTCTTTGAGAAAAGTTGAAAATACAACGTTCCCCAGGAAAATGCCTTTCTTTGTTAACTTGATGCGGTCCTCTTCCTCTTCAATGAGGTCACGCGCTATTAGTTGCTCAAGTTCCTCTTGATAATAATCCGTTAATGATCGGCCATACTTCGCTTTAAACATCGATGTAGAAACACCTTGTCGTAGGCGAAGGCCCATCATCATTTCCTCTTCAATCCGTGCCTGTTGGTCCACTTCGATGGTCTGTATATAGGGTAGACTGCCCTGCTTAATAAGGTCATGGTAATCTTGTAAAGGCCCTGCGTTTTCATGTCTTACACCTTTGACATACCCATGAGCACCTGCACCGAAACCATAATATTCTTCATTTTGCCAATATGTGAGGTTGTGCGCACTTTCATAACCGGGCTTGGCGAAGTTACTAATTTCATATTGTTCATAGCCGTGTTTGGCCATGGTATTCATCAGTCGTTCATACATATCGACCTCTTCATCCTCCGAAGGTAAGGGGAGCTTCCCTTTGTTCAGGAGGGTTTGAAAAAAGGTCCCTTCTTCTACCTTCAGGCTGTAGGCAGAAAAGTGCGTGACATCTAAGGCTATGGCTTCGTTCAAGGTCCGCTCAAACATGTCAACCGTTTGCTCCGGCAGGCCAAACATAAGATCTAGTGATATATTATCTATGCCGTGTTTTTTGGCTATCTCGATACAATTGTAGACATCTTTGTTTGAATGCATACGCCCCAGTTTACGAAGAAGTTGGGGCTCAAACGTCTGGACACCGATCGAAAATCGGTTTACACCCCATTGTTTCATGACTTTGACTTTTTCCTCCGTGAGGGTTTCAGGGTTAATTTCCATCGTGAATTCTTCTGGATGACTATGAGTGAGTAGTCGTTCGTGAACAGAGCTGAAGAATAGATTTAATTGTTCTATATCTAAAACAGAAGGTGTCCCCCCACCAACGTATACTGTACGCATGTTCTTAAAAGGATAGCGTTGTACGTTCCTTAGCATGTCTTGATCTAAATCATGTAAATATTGTTCAATGGGTTGTCCCTTCACAACATATTTATTGAAGTCACAGTAAGGACAAATACGGTTGCAAAAAGGAATATGGATATAGGCTGACTGTGGCATAATGTTCCTACTTTCTTAAGCAGTCTGACTGTCGATATGGCTAGACTATTCAGTATTTCCTTATTTTAAATCAAATGGTATTAAGATTCAAAGATGAACGTCTGCTCGTTAATGACCTCTATTCTAAATGAGAGATGCAATTATATTCTCTAATTGTCCATTCACGATCATGATAGAGCACGTTCAGACATGCATTGTGTAACGTGGTTTGACCAGAACCCACTTTACCATTGGAAAGGGCGTGCAGCATCGCATTGATGAGCGCCCCATGTGCGACGACGATGACATGCTTATCCTGATACTGTTCTAATATTTCATTCATGCCGGCCAATCCTCTTTGTTGAAGTTCCTCAAAGTCTTCGATATCAGGAATGGAGCGGTTGGGGTATTTCCTATCCGCTTCTGCCTTTGTTAAACCGGAGGCCTTACCAAAGTCACGTTCAATAAAAGAATCATGGACGATCACTTCATTCAGATTGAGAGCTGTTGCAATAATCGTGGCTGTTTCTTTTGCTCGACTAAGAGGGCTAGAGATAATCACTTCCCACTGGATGTCTTGTTCTTGAAGGTAGTGGCCACATTTCTGTGCCTGTTCTTTGCCCTTTGCGTTAAGGGCGATATCTTGTCTGCCCTGTATTCTCTGTGCTGCATTCCAGTCTGTTTCACCATGACGAATCAAACAAACGGTGGTCATCATATCGCCTCCTGTGTAAAAAAAGCTGATGGATGTCCATCAGCTTAGAAAAATCCTACCATCCTATTCTTTTGATGATCAAACGGTGTGGGATGCACCTTTTCATTTTTTATCGTTACTTTTGGTTTTCTATTTTCAATACGGCCATGAACGCTTCCTGAGGCACTTCTACGTTACCGACCGATTTCATACGTTTCTTACCTTCTTTTTGCTTCTCTAGGAGTTTACGTTTACGCGTAATGTCTCCCCCGTAACATTTGGCAAGGACATTTTTCCTCATGGCGCGAATCGTATCTCTCGCTATGATCTTGTTACCGATCGCCGCCTGAACAGGGACTTCAAACATTTGACGTGGGATAAGGTCTTTCAGCTTCTCTACTAAAGACTTCCCTCTATGGTACGCCGACTCACGATGGACAATGAATGATAGCGCATCTACCGTTTCACCGTTAAGTAAAATGTCCATTTTGACAAGATTAGACTCTTTATAACCTGTAAACTCATAATCAAAGGAGGCGTAACCTTTCGTCCCTGACTTCAACTGGTCAAAGAAGTCATAAACGATTTCAGATAAGGGTATTTCATAGACTATGGACACTCTGATGTCATCAAGGTATTGCATATCCTTGAAGATGCCCCTTTTACCCTGGCAAAGTTCCATAACGGCACCGACGAAATCGTTGGGCACCATAATCGTCGCTTTGACGTATGGCTCCTCGACGTAATCGATCTCCTGGCGGTCAGGCATGAGGCTTGGATTGTCAATATCAATCATCTCTCCGTCCGTTTTCATCACGTGATAAATCACACTTGGTGCCGTAGTGATGAGCGGTATCTTAAACTCTCTTTCAAGACGTTCCTGTATGATCTCCATGTGTAGGAGACCTAAGAAACCACAACGGAATCCAAACCCTAGGGCCTGAGATGTCTCCGGTTCCCACTGTAAGGAAGCATCGTTTAATGTTAAACGCTCGAGCGCCTCACGCAGGTCGTTATAATCACCAGAATCCACAGGATACAATCCACAAAACACCATAGGATTAATTTTACGATAACCTGGCAAAGGTTCAGATGCGGGTTGGTTTGCATCTGTGATGGTATCACCAACGCGTGTATCGCCTACGTTTTTGATTGAAGCGGTCATGAATCCAACGTCACCGACCGTCAGTTCATCGACCTTGGTTGGTTTTGGGGTGAAAGTTCCGATTTCAACCACCTCGAACTCTTTTTCGGTGGCCATCATTTTCACCTTCATGCCGGGTCTTAATGTCCCTTCAACCACTCTAATATAAGTGACAACACCACGATAAGTATCGTAAATAGAATCAAAAATCATGGCCTTTAACGGTGCATCAGGGTCACCGGTAGGGGCGGGGACCTTTTCAACGATCTGTTCTAGAATGTCTTCGATGCCGATACCTGATTTGGCAGAAGCCAGTACAGCATCACTAGCATCCAAGCCAATGACATCTTCTACTTCCTGACGTACACGATCTGGTTCTGCACTAGGTAAGTCAATCTTATTAATCACAGGTAGTATCTCCAGGTCATTATCTAATGCGAGATACACGTTCGCTAACGTTTGGGCCTCTATGCCTTGCGCAGCATCGACGACAAGAATCGCACCCTCACATGCTGCCAAGCTTCGAGAAACTTCATATGTGAAGTCTACATGGCCTGGGGTATCTATCAAGTGTAAGATATATTCGTGACCGTCTTTGGCTGTATACTTAAGTTGCACAGAATTAAGCTTGATGGTAATGCCGCGTTCTCTTTCTAAATCCATGGAATCTAGAAATTGTTCTTCCATTTCACGATCCGTGAGCGCATGAGTTCTTTCTAATATTCTGTCCGCTAACGTGGATTTACCATGATCGATATGTGCGATAATGGAGAAGTTACGTATATACTTCTGTCTTTCCTTCTTCTGTTTACTATTCATCCGATTCACTCCCACAACTGGTGCAAAGTTCGCTGTGTGCACTAACTTTGATTATAGCAAAAGGTGGTTATAAAGGACAACTCATATTAAAATTAATTTCCCAATAAGGCTCGGATAACGTCATTTATAAAAGATCTTCTAATTTTAATATTAACCATTCCGCCCCTTTACGAGACACACTGTACACCACTTCCCCAATCACTGTCCCTAAGTGGCTGAGTTTATTAGCATTTTGCCTTTCTTGCCATTTGGCTTTTTTTTCTTCAATATCCTCCATGGAAAAGGCTTCCTCTTCAGCTGCCATTTCCTCCATCTCAACATGATCTTCATCAACTTGCTTGATATACATATTCTCCTCTGAGGCACCTTCGACGACACGTTCTAAAGTGAAGCCCTCTAGAGTCATAATGCCGTGCTCGGCCTGATGCATGCCCAGTAAAAGACCAAACAAAAGAGTGGATATAAGTAGAAGTACTTTAACTATGAATTTGGCCATCCATAAACACGCTCCTCTTCACACCTATATATCTTCTGCACTTGACTCATTCTCAGATTGTGTGTCTACCTTATGTGCGTCCCAGTATAGATCTGCAATCACATCCGCTAAAGCTTCAGCTGATCGATAGGATTCCTCTAATGTGTTCTCTACGCCACCTATTTCTATTAAAATATTGTTCTCTCCTAGAGATTGGTTATACTCTCCGTGTCCACCCTGCTTCAAAAAAACACCCTTAGAAAGCCCTGGATAAGCTTCTTCCAATTTATTGTGAAACCGTTCGGCAAACGCTTGGTTTTTCTCGTAATTTTTGTTCCGACCACCGATGACAAAGAATGTACGGGCATAACTTTCGCCATTAATGTCTATCGTCGTTTGCTCTCGTCCTAGAGCATCTCGGTGTAAGTCAAAGACGAAGGTGATTTCTTGTTCTTGCGCCATGACTTCTTGGACGGTCTCCCTAGATTTATCATATGAATCTGCATAGCTTAAGCCCATGTCTTTTAACTGTTGGGCAAAGTTTGTCGTATCCACGTACGTGCCAATGCCCCTTTTTTCAAGCTCTTGTCCCAATCTTTCTCCCACTTTGGTGATGTTGACCTCAGGGTGATGGGCTAGGTTAGAATCATTGATAGAGGGCAGGTATGATAACCAGGATTCCGTATTATGCGTGTGATAAATAAAAACAACATTTCTTCCTTCCGTTGTCATTGAAGGCGGTGTCTCTTCTTCAGTTGATTTAGCTTCTTCTTCGGGGACCACAGCCTCTCGATCCTTCATGATCTCTTCTAATGGGATGTTAGACTCCATCGGAAAATCTGTATAATTGACGCCTTGTCCGGCCACAACTAACTGGCCATCAAAATGAGCAAACCAAGGCACCTCATGGCGAATGAGTGAACGAGGGTCTTGGGGGTTGAACGTGGTAATCATCTCAAATAACACTCGACTGGCTTGTGGTGTCTCAATGCGTTGTTGTTGGTTATACGTGCCAAGTTGAGGAATTTCCATACTTAACGTCCCTTTAAAAGTGTCTACTGCTATATGTGAGGTCCAAGACCTTAGCGTCTCTGAGGACCATGCCATCTTGGACTGTACAGCTGCCCCGAGGGAAGTGAGTGCGATTAAAAACGCAACGCCGATCATGATTGTCAATGCTAAGGTTCTGATCAGATATTGACTTTGGGATTGGGAGGTTCGACCTTTGAAATTTTGCTTAAATGATGGTTTGTTAAACAGGGACATGTACAACACCCTTTCTACGTTTAAGTACAACGATGAATGATAGTCTTCATTAAAAGGCATGCTAATGCCGTATTCGCATCAGGATTAAATAAAGGAATCTTCTATGATCTTCGTACTATCAAATCTATGAATCTTGTATTTCATTTAGAACTCTTCACTTCAACTCTCTCCTTAAAATCTTAATGATGTCAGCCTCACGACAAAAAAAAGCAATCGTGGTAGTCAATCACGATTGCCTGTTGAATAGAGTTAGCGTTTTGGTTTAGTGGGTATACGCTTGAACTTTGCTCATATCAATTTTTTCATGTAGCGCCGCATTCAAACCATTTGCCACGATGTTGGCGATATCTTGTACAAATTGATCCACTTCTTTCGGTGTCACGACCAGTTGATGACCTAAAGGGCTGAGCACCTCATGGATTAATTTTCGTTTTTCTTGTTCCTCAAGATTTCCGACGATCCCCATGATCGTGCCCCGTATTTCTTCATCTGGAATACTCTCAGGGTCAAATTTTTCTGGTTCACCAAGATTGAAGCTCATGCCACCTGGTGCTAATGCGCGTCTTTGATTTGTCCCTTGTGCTTGATTCTCCATTTCTTTTCCTAAATGTCCCAAAACAAAGTCGATGGAGTTGCTCACGATAGACACAGCGTCGACGACGGTTGGTACACCAATGGCGATGACCGGAATACCTAGCGCTTCTTCACTGATCGCTTTTCTTTTGTTACCAATACCTGACCCCGGATTGATCCCTGTGTTACTGACCTGAATCGTTGTATTCACCCGTTCGATTGAGCTACTCGCTAGTGCGTCAATGGCGATGACAAAGTCTGGTTTGATCTTCTCAATAACACCATGTACAATCTCGCTCGTTTCAATGCCGGTAACGCCTAAAACCCCAGGCGATACAGCACTCACCCTACGGTAGCCATCCTCTACGTTTTCCGGTGCAATTTCAAACAAGTGGCTAGTCACCATAATATTTTCAACAACGATAGGGCCCAAGGCGTCTGGTGTTACATTCCCGTTACCTAAGCCTACTACGAGACAGCTAGCGTCTTTTGGAATGTCCATGTCCGCCATGTACTCATGTAACTGCTGAGCTAATAGGGTTGTGACTTTATTTTGAAAAGGGGTGTCTTTCTTACGGAGCTTTTGGGCTTCGAGGGTCAGGTACTTGCCTGGCTTTTTGCCAATCGCTTCGCCACCTTTTTCATCATCTATATAAACTTTTGTCACCCGAATACCGTTTTCTTCTTCTTCATCAAGACGAACGCCTTCTATATTGCCGCCACGTTCCTCTTGTAATTTGGTCGCCATTTGATGAGCTTCTAATACCAAGTCTGTACGCACTTGATATTGGGACAAATCTATGTCCTTCTCTTCTTTTTGCGGTTGCTTCATGATGTCGTTGAGTGGCTTCGGTGATAAATAGCGTTTTCTCCAGTTGTGTTTCATCATACACCTCCGTCAAGTGTTTTGTTATCATTGTTTCACTGCGGCCCTGAATTATACTTGAGACATACCCGTTGACTGTTATTTTGGTTATTGCATTCTATTTTAAATAAAGGTATAATGTGTAGTGTTGTATTTTGACCGTAATGAACGGTTGCTGTTAAGGGAGGTGAAGGGAATGCCTAACATTAAATCTGCAATTAAACGTACAAAAACAAATACAAAAAAGCGTACACACAACGCGACCCAAAAATCTGCTCTTCGTACAGCAATCAAAAACTTCGAACAGCTCGTTGAACAAAAAGACGTTGAGGCAGCTAAGAGTGCGCTAGTAATTGCAACTAAGAGACTTGACAAAGCAGCTGCAAAAGGAATTATCCACAAAAATGCTGCAAACCGCCAGAAATCTCGTTTAGCTCAAAAACTAAATGAAGTTTCTGCTTAACATTACATTAAAAAAGGGGGGCGATCATTAGGATCGGTCCTTTTTTTACGTCTTTTTATAACCCTTTTAAGTCTTTACCTTCTGCAATACCTTTTAAGTCTTTACTTCTCTATATCTATATATCCATCCGTCACCTCATGCATGTCATTAATACGATAAGGTAAAGAAGAAGCCATCCTACATAATGTAGAATGGCTAAATGATGCATCATCCGCGTCTTAATTGTAGTAAGAACATTTGTAGTATTAACGCCTTATCCTTTTTCCCTGTTTTCATCTCATAATCTGCTTCTGCAATCGCATCAAGTACGTGAACAAGTTTTCCCCTAGAGAATTGTTTCCCTTGCTGTAAGGCAAGTTTACATACATAGGGGTGCAGGCTTAATTGCTGAGCCATTTGATTCTGGGTGTACCCCTGTCGGTCAAGCTCTTTGACTCGAGCCACAATACGAAACTGCCTTGCTATAAGAAATAAGATTTTGATGGGCTCTTCGTTACGTTTTAATAATTCCTGTAAAATTTGATACGCCTGCTGAAAGCGAAGATGTACAACATGGTCAACGAGTGAAAAGACATCATGTTCCATTGTCTTGGAGACCAATTGCTCGATGACTTGGGGTGTAATTGTACCCCCACGTCCGACATATGTCCCTAACTTTTCAATCTCTTTTGTGAGAATCTGCAAATGGCTCCCGACAAATTCTGTTAGCAACCCCGCTGCAGCGTCCTCTATGTGGACTTCTAAACCCTGCGCTCTTTGCTTAACCCAAGCGACAAGTTGATCCGTTTTCATTGAAGTACATGGGATAAGAGTAGCAGATTTCTTAAGTGACTTGACCACTTTCTTCCTTTGATCTAGCTTGTCTTGGTAAACCAATAGGACCAAAACCGTATAGTCAGAGGGACTCGCTGCATACTGTTCCAAACGATCCACTTTGTGCTCAACTTTTGCATGTCCCTTGCTCCCCGTCAGGAAATTCGCATCTTGAGCCACGATCAACCTTTTTTCTCCCATAAAAGGTAACGTTTCTGCCGATTCAACAGCTCCTTGTATCGTATCCTCCATAAGATCAAAACGCTCAAAATTAAAGTCAGCCGTCTCTGAATCCAATAATTGCTCCGATAATGCTTTAACCATCTCTTCCATTAAAAATTTCTGAGAACCATATAAGACATAAATGGGGGCAATATCTCCTTGCTTTATATTCTTTTTGGCCATATCAATATCCACGTTGTTCACCTCTCATTAATAAGAGCAGCACCTTTATGATGACCTTAGAGCTGTCTTTCAAAAACACGTTTCTATTTTTTTGTCTGAACTATTGTCTGTCCCTATGTAAACAGAAAAAAGAGCACCTTAGCCAAGGCCCCTTTTTTTCTTAACTTACGCTAGCAAGTATATTGGACATGTTATTGATCTTCTTTCGGCTGATACGGGGCATCGAGTTGCACTTCTTTCATTTCATCAACGTGAATCAACCAGTATTCCCGTTCCTGACTCTCCGAGTTATAGAGCTCAAAATACAACCGGGTAGACGCGACCCATTCTAGACGCTCAAGCTCCCAAGGAGATTCCCAATTTCTTTTCACAATATAGTGAGGATGATCATCTTTGTCAATTCGAATATCGTCTATCCCTTCATAAGCCACGAAATCCTGATTTGGAGATAAGACAACTTGTTCTTCTTCATCCGCTTTCTTCACATCTTGAGACTCATTATCTAGTTTTTGTTGTTGTTCTTTTTCTTGCTCTTTTGTTTGTTCCTCATCCCCGTCCTGATACGTATCTTCCTCAACCGAATGATATTCGTTTGGTTGTTCGGTGAAGGTGTGTAATTCGTCCCTGGTAGAATGATCTTCATCATTACTAGCTATGCCAAACTCATGAGCTTCATTATCAGACTGATCGGCATCTTGATCCTGAACGGGTGGCTCATCTGTAGGTTCTGTTTCTTCTAGGTTCTCCTCTTGTTGCGCTTCTCCATGGTGCACATTATTATTCCCATCGTATGAAGCATTCCCCTCTTGCATCATGGCTAGGTCAGCATCACCTTGGGAATCAGCAGGTGGTAAATGTTCTCCCTCCTCCTGAACGTTGGCCTTACTACTTTCACTACTTTCTTGGCTAAATGACACAGGAGCGTCTTCAGAACCTGAATCCATGCTTTCCGAAACCATATCATTCACACCAACTGGTTGATACGTTACCATGATGAGTAGCGCTGCAGCTGCCACGGCTGTACCTGTCACCCATGTGCGTTTATGACGTAAGAACTGGATAACGGCGCCTCTCTTTGTTCCCGCTTGTTCTACAGCATTGTTTTGCGGCGTTTCTTCATCCTCAAATCCAATGCCCACCTGATCATGGCTACCTATTGACGCTGTACCGCTTGTGCTTTCTTCATTGTGGCTCTGATCTAGCTGATCCTGTTGAATGCCAAGATGCGGCAGTATGGAATCAACGATATTAATCGGAGGAGATACATCTGGTAATGTTTCCAGTTCACCTGAAACAGTGGTCAACTTATCATACTGTTCTTGACATGTCGTACAATGCGAAAGATGCTGCTGGAGTTCCTCTGTTTCATTAGGGTTTAAGTCATGGTCTAGCTGTCGTTGTATCCACTCTAGCGCCTTATCGCAATTCATCCGGAAACACCACCTTTCTGTACATCTTGTAATAGCGTTTGAAGTTGTTGTCTGGCGCGAAACAAATAAGATTTTACTGTGTTAATAGGCAGATCAACGGTTTCTGCAATTTCTTTATAGGATAAATCATGCATATATCTTAGTACAATCACCGTTCGATGATTCTCTTGGAGCTGACCGATAGCTTCACGAACATCTTCTCTCACTAATTGTCGGTTGAGTGCCTCTTCGACATGGTTTGTACCTTGATTGTTAAGGACGTATTCGTGTTCGTCTATTGATATACTCTCACGTTTCTTCCTACACTTATCTATGCACACATTGGTCACAATTCTCTGTGCCCATGTTGTAAACTTTGCTTTCTGCTGATAAGAGTGAATATTTTTATAAACTTTTATCAGGGCTTCTTGTGTTGCGTCTAGGGCGTCTTGCTCATTCCCTAACATGTAATAAGCTGTACGATATAATGGGGTTTCAATGTCCCGTAATAATGAAATGAGGGCTTCTTGATCTCCATTTTGAGCAGCTAGGATCTTTTCAGGTTCCTGCACGCCCCTTCCTCCTCTCATCTATATATTAAACGTATTGGCATGACCATTTGTTGCAAATCAATTACTTTTTCACGTTTTTGTTGCATTTAATTCTCCGTTTCTTTTATACTAATAAAAGATATAGGAGGGTTGCCAGATGAGTAATGAATTCGAGAATCCACACGATCAACGAAATGATCTTATTGACTCTGGGGTTGGCTTTGTCGTTACATTTGGATTTTTCATGACGGTTTTTGCTATCTTTACGGTCTTCGGAGTATTGAAAGACTTAAATAGCTAATCCGTTCATCCTCAAACACATCATAAAGCTTCATTAAGAATCAGTATATAAACATAAACACATGATACTTACCTCAGCTCTATTCTAGAAGGATAGAGCTTTTTTGTTTCATCTTTTTTCCAAGCCCTCCTTATTGTATCGACTCCTCATAGGAATGTAAAGGCACGGGTTGTACGGTAGGATGTATACTTCGTTCATGAGGCTTAAGTTGTATATAAATCCCTCCGTGGTCATCCGTTCGAAAGATACTCACTTCTGCTTCAGCTAAGCGTTGCAGTACATCTTGATGAGGATGCCCGTAGCGGTTGTTTTCTCCTACCGATATGAGCCCGATTAAGGGCCTCACATGCGCTATAAAGGAGGATGAGGTTGATGTCTCACTCCCATGGTGAGCCACCTTCAGTATATCGACGTCTAATTTTGGGTGCGCTTTCATAATGTGTGTTTCTCCAGCTTCCTCGACGTCCCCTGTCCACAAAAATGAAACACCATAGATGTCTTGCCATAGAACGATATTATAATCATGGAGATTATCCATACTCTCCATCCATTGTGCGTCCCTCTCTGGGAACAGAACTTGACTTCGAGATGTCCCTGTTTGCCATGCATCTCCTTCCCGTAAAGTATAAATGGGGATGCCTTCCGCTACAATGCGATCTAACCATTCTTTTTCAAAAGTGGACTGTCCCGCTACGGGGGGACGATACCACCCTTTGATTGCCACTTGGCCGATCAAGCCTTGTACACCACCCATATGATCAAAGTGACCGTGTGATGTAATCACCTTGTCTATCTTTTGTATCCCTCTATATTGTAAGTAAGGTAAAACGATATCCTTTCCAACCTCGAATGTACTGGCTCTATTCTGCCACTCTTCTCGGGGGAATTGCATTTGACCACCTAAATCGATCATCACCACTTCCTGACGATAAGGTAGTTCGATGACGATTGCATCCCCTTGACCCACATCAAGCATCATAATATGCGCCCTAGCATCCATATAAGGCAGTAATATTTGAACCATTATAAGAATGGGGAATCCCATGAGACATAGCCCAGCCTTCCACATGTGTCCTTTTTCAAGCTGTATGAACCAAAGCAGTAATAGTCCAATGAACAAACCAAACCACCATCCACTGGGTTGTCCCAGATACAGAGTGGCAAAAGGGAGGTTGTATACTGAATCTACAATGGACAGTACAACGGCATGCAACCGTTCAAATAGAACAACATAAAGTTGAACGGCAGGCTGTGATAGGAAGGTGAGGAGCGTTAAAACAAACGACGCAGGTATAAAAACGATTGAGTAAATAGGCACAACCACCAGGTTAATGAAAAGTGACAATGGAGAAAACTGATAAAATTGATAAATCACAATAGGGAGAGATGCAATTTGTGCGATCAAAGAGATCCCAAGTAACTGCTTAAATCCTTCTTTTATCCTCCATTCCCGCATGGCTTTCTCTAAAACAGGATAACCGCTAATCAAACAAAACGTAATGAAATAAGACAATTGGTAGCCTATATGATAGATAGAAAAAGGTGAAAAGAAGAGCGTGAGGCTATACACCGTGTACAACGCAAGGAGAGAATGCTTCCATACCCCGAATCGTAGCAATAACAAGGCCAGCATCGCCATCAACCCGGCTCTGACAACGGAAGGTTGTGCCCCACTTAACAGTATGTATAATGGTATAAATATGATCAGAACATGGATCACCGATTCTCTCGTAAGTGGTAACCACAATAGTAACCGATACATCCCCCATACAATAATCCCGACATGTAATCCTGAAATCGCTAATATATGTATGATCCCTAATTCTTGATACATAGTCACCATATGAGGATCTAGCAGTGATCGATCACCCACTGTCATCGCTAAGACAATAGGGGCTAAGTCAGCGCTAAAAACCTGCTCAACTTGTTGCTGCCAAAGTGAACGTATCACATCAATCTTCTGACGCGATGAATCGATGATGTTCGGTTGAGAATAGGCCTGCCAACCAGCATCCACAACAGTCCCTATGCTGAATATGTTCTGTTGCTCGAGAAAAGAACGATAGTCAAACCCACCCGGATTGCGTGCTGTGGAAGGTTCTTGTATAAGAATGTGACTCGTAAACATGTCTCCTCTAGCGAGTTGTTCAGCTAACTGAAGCTCATTTTCTGTGTCAGCATAACGTGTCATCCTCATGGTCTCCTGGGGGGCTCTTTGAACACCATCCACTTGGTGAATGTCTAGGTCAAACTGAATGCGGTTACCATCCGTCGTCGGTGTAGACACGATTTTTCCTGAAATCTTGCGCGTTTCATCAGCTGCATCAGTAGACAGTGCGTGGGCTTTGCTCTGCTCATGTGTATATAAGAAGGTTGAAAGATGCGCTTGATTCAAAATGAGCACAAAAAGCAAAACTAGCGCCCAATAAATGGCCTGTTTTCTCATAGCGGCTTGCGGATGGTCCTGAGGGAGTGAGAGACGGTCCCGATTCATAAAAAGCATGATAAAAAAAGAGCCCCAGATGAGATATAACCATCCTTGTGGAGCCCCTTGTAATGTTAAAACTGTCTGTAACGTTAGTAATAGTACAAAATAAGTGACAATATGCTTCATGGTTAACCCCTTTAGTATGATAACTCTCTAGATATGTCTCATTCGGTAATGGCCATGGCCATGCCCGATGGCGCTTCATAATCCTTTAGATGGCGTAATTTGACGCTTTTTTGACTGAGTAATCGGGAGGTACGCTCATGATCTTTTGCGTAAGCACGATGAAATACAATTTCCTGAATGCCGCTATTAGCCAGCATATTCGTGCATGTCCAACATGGTTGGTCAGTGACATAAACAGTGGCCTGCTGTCTGTCTTCACGATCGGTGAACAATAACAGATTTTGTTCAGCGTGAATGGTACGTACACAGCGTTGTTTTTTGACCATTTGACCCTGCTCTTCCTCATAGCTCTCTGTCATCAGGCACCCTTCTTCATAGCAATCTGGCGTACCCGCTGGTGAACCATTATATGCTGTCCCTAGTATCTTTTTGTCTTTGACGAGTATGGCCCCCACATGTCTTCTAGGGCAAGTTGCTCTAGTCGCAGCCATATAGGCCATGTCCATAAAATAGTCATCCCAAGATTTTCTCATACTCACATCTCCCATTCTGTCTATCAATATTTGCCTAAATCTCTATATCGTCTTCCAACTTTTCAAAGGTCTTTTCACCGATACCGGATACATTTTTCAAGTCCTCTTTTTGAGCAAAACCGCCGTTTTTTTCTCGGTAATCTACAATCGCTTCAGCACGACTTGGTCCAACCCCAGTGAGTTGGACCAACTCATCAGTCGAAGCTGTATTAATGTTTATTTTACCTGATTGTGGCTCCTCTGTGGGAAAAAATGAAGTTGAAGAAGTTGGAAAATGGACTGAATTTCCGCTATCTCCATTTGACGGAGCATGAGGTGAATGTGACACATGCGTCCTCTGTGATTGGTCCTCCTCTTGCTCTAGCTCCTCTTGGAAAGGGACATAAATCACCATACCGTCTGTAAGGGGCTGAGCAAGATTAATGATCTCTGTTGTGCCATCTTCTAAAATACCACCTGCCGTATCTATTGCATCTATAATACGTTCATCTTCTGTCATTTCATAAACACCTGGATTATGAATCGCACCTTTTACATCCACGTAAACGGACAAGGGCTCCTCCATCGACTGAGATGATGGGTCTTCAGAATGATCTCTTTCAGATTCCTCTCTCCTGGGAATTTCTTGTTGTACTTGACCTGACAACACTTCCGTTCCTTCAGGAGACTGTAGGGTGAAGGCGCCTTCTACCTGCGTTTCCGCATCTAAAGCCCAATAACTGAAGACGAAGCTGGCCAAAGCTAAGACTAATACACCTATAAATATGTATAACTTCTTTTCCTTCGTTGTCATATGATTGTCCCTCCAATCAATATTTTTTTCATATTGTCGAAAAAATTGTAGTCAATCGCCCACCTGTCACATATGAATGTTATAAACACGGATAGGGGGAAATCTGCTATGCAAGTTGGTTTTATCGGTACTGGAAGTATGGGACGGATATTAATTGAGTCTTTCATTGAATCTAAGGCACTGCTTCCATCCCAAATTCATGCCTCAAACCGAACATTCTCAAAAGTTAAATCTCTAGCACAGACGTATACAGGGTTACACGCCTATCCATCCAATACGAGGGTGGCTCAAAGGTCTGACTTGGTTTTCTTATGTATTAAACCTCTTGAATTCAAAAACGTCATTGATGACATTGCACCTTATTTACACGAGAAACAGTTGGTGGTATCTATCACAAGCCCCGTTGATATTAAAGATTTACAAGAACTACTCCCGACAAAGGTCGCTAAAGTCATTCCTAGTATTACAAATTCAGTACAGAGCGGTGCTTCTCTGATCATGTGTGGAGATCGTTGCACTGAAGAAGATAGAGATGCTCTGCATCAGTTAATGGAAAAGGTGAGCGAGCCGTTATGGATCGATGAGCAATACACACGTGTCTCATCAGACATCGTCAGTTGTGGCCCCGCGTTTCTCAGCTTTCTCTTACAAGAATTTATCAACGCTGCTGAAAGAGTTACCGGGCTTCCTAAGCCCCAAGCGACCGCACTTGCTAGCCATATGCTCGTGGGTATGGCTGAACTCATATCTAGAGACCGTTTCACTCTAGAGACCTTGCAAGAAAAAGTCTGCGTCCCTGGAGGAGTGACTGGCGCTGCCTTAAAAGTTTTAGAGCGAGAATGTGTTGGTGTATTTGATAAACTGGTTTTAGAAACACACCGTAAATTTAAAGAAGATGCTCAGGGCGTTCAGGATACGTTCTATGAACAAAACAGGGTCAACAAATAAAACATAATGAAAGCATCGCTTGATCTTCATATGGCGATATTCAGCCAGTTAAGGATTAAAGAAAAAAATGATAGACAATCAAAAAAGACAGCTAAGGGTTATACCTTAGCTGTTTACATATTCGACCATTTGTTATCTTTTTCCTTTTTTTCTACCATTTTTCTTTTTACTTTTTTCGTTAACCCATCATTTGTTATTTAGCGGTTAGTTCGCCACGATGTTAACAAGTTTATTAGGAACGGCGATCACTTTACGTACTGTTTTACCCTCTAGATGAGCTTTAACATCGTCATGTCCCAAAGCGAGGGTTTCTAATTCATCTTTGCTGATATCTACAGGCGTCATCATTCTCGCTTTGATTTTACCGTTAAATTGAACAACGATCTCAACTTCGTTTTCCGTTAGCATACTCTCATCGAACGTTGGCCACTCAGCGTAAGCCAGACTGTCTTCGTGTCCGAGCAGATGCCATAGCTCTTCAGCGAGATGAGGGGCGAATGGCGAAAGCAGTTTGACGAAGTCCTCAATGGCATCAACAGGAAGGACTTCCTGTTTGTAAGCTTCATTTGTGAAGACCATCATTTGACTGATCGCTGTGTTGAAACGAAGGTTTTCAACATCTTCCGTGACTTTTTTGATCGTCTGATGGCGAACGCGTTCAAAGTCCTCTGTCCCTTGTTCCCACTTAATCTGAGACTCAAGTTCTCCTTCTTCATTAACGATCAGTCGCCATATGCGACTCAAGAAACGATGAGCACCATCAACACCGGTCATACTCCATGGTTTTGTGGCTTCAAGTGGTCCCATGAACATCTCATAAACTCTTAGTGTATCTGCACCATGTGATTCAATTATCTCGTCTGGATTGACAACGTTCCCTTTTGATTTACTCATTTTCTCATTGTTTTCCCCGAGAATCATTCCTTGGTTTACAAGCTTCTGGAACGGTTCTTTTGTTTCCACTACACCAAGGTCGTATAACACTTTATGCCAGAATCGGGCGTAGAGCAAGTGAAGGACAGCGTGCTCTGCTCCACCGATATACAGATCCACGGGAAGCCATTGTTTTTGTTTGTCTTTTGAGCAAACCTCGTCTGAATTGTGGGGATCGATGTATCTGAGGTAATACCAACAACTGCCTGCCCACTGTGGCATTGTGTTTGTTTCTCTACGGGCTTTCATCCCCGTTTCAGGATCGGTTGTCTCTACCCACTCAGACACGTTCGCCAGTGGAGACTCACCCGTCCCAGATGGCTTGATCTCATCAATCTCGGGTAAAGTCAATGGCAATTCGGTTTCAGGTACTGGTTTTGTTGTACCGTCCTCTAAATGTAGGATCGGGATCGGTTCACCCCAGTAACGCTGTCGACTGAATAACCAGTCTCGCAAACGATACGTCGTTTTTCTTGTGCCTTTATTTTCTTTTTCTAGCCAATCGATCATTTGACTAATCGCTTTTTGGTTGGTCAAGCCGTTTAAGAAATCTGAGTTGACGTGCGGTCCATCTCCCGTGTAAGCCTCTTTACCAAGATCTCCACCTTGTACGACTTCCTTAATTGGAAGATCAAAAGCTTTTGCAAACTCATAATCTCTCTCATCATGACCTGGCACGGCCATAATAGCCCCTGTTCCATAATGAACAAGCACGTAGTCGGCAATCCATATCGGCATTTTTTCCCCACTCGCAGGATTAAGGGCATATGCGCCTGTGAAAACACCGGTTTTTTCTTTGGCTAAGTCTGTACGCTCAAGATCATTTTTCATTGCGGCCTGCTCTTGATATTCCTCTACCGCTTGACGACGCTCTTCCGTTGTGATTGAGCTTACTAAAGGATGCTCTGGTGCTAGTACACAATAGGTAGCACCAAAGAGTGTGTCCGGTCTTGTGGTGAATACTTCGAGCGTCTCCTCATGATCTTGAATGTGGAAACAAACTTCTGCTCCTTCAGATTTCCCAATCCAATGGCGTTGCATGTCTTTGATGCTTTCAGGCCAGTCGAGTTCTTCAAGGTCTTCTAGTAAACGATCAGCATAAGCTGTAATCTTAAGCATCCATTGTTTCATCGGTTTACGGATAACGGGATGCCCGCCTCGCTCACTTTTACCGTCAATGACTTCTTCATTCGCTAGAACGGTCCCCAGTGCCGGACACCAATTTACAGGGACTTCGGCAACATAAGCGAGGCCTTTTTTATAGAGTTGCAGGAAAATCCACTGCGTCCACTTATAATAGTTTGGGTCCGTTGTATTAATTTCGCGGTCCCAATCATAAGAGAATCCTAATGCCTTAATTTGACGTCTGAAATTGTCGATATTCTTTTTGGTAATTTCACGCGGATGTTCCCCCGTATCTAGTGCATGTTGCTCAGCTGGTAGTCCAAATGCGTCCCATCCCATAGGATGAAGCACATTGTAGCCGCGCATACGCTTATAACGAGAGATAATATCTGTCGCTGTATACCCTTCAGGGTGTCCCACATGCAATCCTGCACCAGAAGGATAAGGAAACATATCAAGGGCATAAAATTTTTCTTTCTCAGGATGGTCTTCTGTTTTAAACGTTTTATGTTCTTCCCAGTATTGCTGCCACTTTTGCTCTATGGCTCTAAAATGGTAAGCAGTGTGTGTTTTGGCCAAGTGTTAACACTCCTTTTTTATTATGTTAATGGAAAGTTTAGTGTATCAGTATTGCCAGGCTGTCATATATTTCAGACAAAGTATATCAACATAAATATAAAAAACCTCCCACCCTCAGCTCTTAATAGCTAGGGGCGAGAGGTTATTAACGAAAGTTAGTAAAATGGACCCGCGGTACCACCCTAATTGATTCATGCTTTGTTTTTCTCAGTGTTTCAGTCCAAAGATCAAAAATGTTACTGTGTCCATGCGATGACTTTCTGTGCATGTCGAGAAAACAAAGGCATGTTCTTCATTACTCCTTATCGCGGAAATACGGTAGAAACTACTCGTGGTTCATTCCTACAGGCTCTCAAGCGAGTTCGCTCCATCTCGATGTTGACTCGCACCGACCGTCAACTCTCTGCTATCAGATTGGAAGTTACTACTCTTGGTCATTGCCGCTCCATTCATGTGTCTATGCTGTATGGAAAATGTGTTAATTTAATTATGATTATATGCAATATACTGATACTATGTCAACCGTTGTCGAACATTTTTTTTACAGATAAAGAATAATCGCTCGCTATCCTGCTGTGGCGGGTTCCAAGTGAGATCTGCTACCACCTGTAATATGTCGAAACCAACCTCTTCCAACCAACGGCGTAGGAGGTCCTCTTCGTATCCCCGCTGTGTGTGGACTTCATCGTAGCGTATGTATTGATTATCGGTGTGTTGAACAAAATAAGTCAGGTCATGTTCGACCGTGTCGGTGTCTGTCTCTATCCAGCACTGCCACAGTAAAGAAAGGGCTTCGTCATTGGTACCAAATAACGTCTCGCCAAAAATATGACGCATTTTGTACATACTATGGACATCAAAAATAAATAACCCATCATCTGTTAAGTGTTGATACACTCTGTGGAAACAAGCTTGGAGTTGTGATGGTTCTGTCACGTAGTTCAGACTATCTAGAAATGAGATGATGGTATCATACTGAGTTCCTAAATCAAGTTCCGTCATATCTTGGTGGATCCATTGCACATCCACACCTGTATTGGAAGCTTTCTCCTGCGCCACAGCAAGCATCGTTTCAGACAAGTCAATACCCGTGACCTTGTACCCCTGCTGGACCAGTGGAATGGCAATGGACCCTGTACCACAACCTAAATCAATAACTGCGTTAATCTGATGATGATGACGTGCACAAACCTCGTTTAAAAATGTTAACCACTGATCATACGGAACATCGTGCATGAGTTGATCATACACGTAAGCTAAATGTTGGTAACTCATCATTTTGCTTGGTCTAGTTCAACGTATGCGGCGTCTGCCCATAACTTTTCAATGTTGTAATATTCTCTTTCCTCTCTGTGGAAGACATGGGCAACTACATCCCCTAAATCGATAAGCACCCACCGGGCTTCATCAAATCCTTCCATCGGTTTGGGATCTAGCCCAATGTCGAATGCTTTGTCGCGTATTTCTTTGGCTATGGCTTGGACTTGGGTTTCTGAATTTCCATGACAGATCATGAAGTAATCGGCTACGACAGAAAGTCCTGCAATATCTAAAATGACGGCGTCTTGTGCTTTCTTATCTTCGGCTGCTTCTAAGACTGAAGACATAATGTTTCTAAGCTCCATCGAATTTATTTCCCCCTTTAATGTTATGGTGCCCCTTCAATATGTGGCTTATTGCTTATTTCGTTAAATCATTGTAAGCAGCTATTGTTAAAGGATACACTTTCTGGCCCTTAGACTCCAAGAAGCCGATCGTATTTCCGAGTGCTTGAGCTAAAGCTTGGTCGAGATTAGTTTCCGCCTGTTCGCGTACTTCATCAACACCGGGAAAGCGTCGGCCAGGTTCAATGTAGTCCGCTAAGCAAACGATCTTCTCAACGATGGTCATATTCACACGCCCTGTCGTGTGAAAGCGTATAGCGTCTAAGACGACAATATCAGCGATGCCCACTTCTGTTTGAACTAAATAAGCGCCAACGGGAGCGTGCCACAATTCATGATGATACTGTAACAAGTCATCAGGTATTTCGTCCTGCTCTTCAATGATACGCGCCATTTCATGTTTGTCTCTAAACTTAGCGTAATCGTGAAAAATGGCCGCCACTTCCGCTTTCTCAAGGTCATTGGGGCTAAAGCGCTGAGCTAGCTTGACCGCACTCTGTACAACACCTAAAGTATGCTCGTATCTCCCTGTCGTAATCTGCTCCTGTACAAGCTTCAGCATGTCTTCTTTTTTCATTGCACTTCTCCTCACTCCACATATAATGCATGGTGATTGATATACTGAAAAACGACCTCCGGTACCATAAAACGCACACTTTTTTCTTGTTTGCAGCGTTCACGAATCACTGTAGATGAAAGTTCCATCGGTGGCATATCCACCTCTCGAACCGCTTTCGTATAAGAATGATCTGGATGCATAGACCATCCTGGCCGTCCCACTCCCACAAATTCGATTTGGCGTGTGAGGTCGTCTATTTTATGCCACTTCGGTAAGTACTCAACCATATCTGCCCCTATAATAAATACGAAATGTATGGAAGCATGTTCCCTCTGTAAAGCTTGAATGGTTTCATACGTATAGGAAGGACCTTCCCTTTCAAATTCCTTTAGACAAAGCTGAAAATACGGAATATCCTTTATGCTTTGTTCAATCATCTTAAGCCGATGGTGGTCTGCAGTGACTGACTTCCCTTGCTTGTGGGGAGGCACACGTGTGGGTAAGAACCATATCTGGTCTAACTGTGCTTCTTCACGGGTCACTTCCGCCATAAGTAGATGAGCATTATGGATCGGGTCAAACGTTCCCCCTAAGAGCCCCACTTTCTTCATCTCACTCATCCCCTTATCTACCCCTTTATGGCAATTCAATCAACTTATTTTCCTCAGATTCCTTGTATAACACGATGGTGTGACCGATAACCTGCACAAGATAGGCGTCTGTTTCTTCAGCTAACTGTGAAGCCACTTCCTTCGTATCCTGGTCACAATTTTGTAGCACCGAAATTTTTAAAAGCTCTCTTTTTTCTAGTGCATCCTCAATTTGATCCACCATGTTATCGTTGACACCACCCTTTCCCACCTGGAATATAGGATTGAGATGGTGTGCTTGTGAGCGTAGATATCGCTTCTGTTTTCCTGTTAGCAATTTATGTTCCTCCTTGTTGTAATCGATTCAGGACCATGCTTTTCATTTTATCTATGGGTGCTTTGTGAGAAGTAAAGTATTCAAAAGCCAAAGCCCCTTGGTGAATGAACATCCCCAAACCAGAGTGAATGGTTGCTCCTGCACGTTGAGCCTCATGTAGAAATGCGGTTTCTAACGGATTATATATAATATCACTGACGACTGCACCAGGTTGAATGTTGCTTATGGTCAATGGTGTCTGATCAATGTTGGGCCACATGCCTATAGGCGTGGTCTGTACAAAAAGCTGAAAAGAATATTGCTTCACCACCGCCTCTTCCCAATCCAGCACTGTTATATCGGTTGATAAGTCCTGTTCTTCAGCATACACTGTTAGCTGTTTAGCAAGCGTGTGTGCTTTAGTATATGTTCGATTTATGATTGTTAAGCTTCGGATACCATGTTTGAGTAAGTATACACTGATCGCTTTTGCGGCTCCACCTGCCCCTATCATGACTGCGTCCGTTTGGTTTAACTGGATACCTGTTTCTTCTATGAGTGACCTCACATAGCCTTCTCCGTCCGTGTTATAGCCATAGAGCATGCCGTCCCGTTCCACAACTGTATTCACTGCCCCGATTGTTCTTGCTTCCGGGTCTACTTCATCAAGTAACGGGATGACATTTTCCTTGTGTGGTATGGTTACGTTGACTCCTTTAATCCCTAATGTCTTTATGCCCCTTATGGCGTCCTTTAGGTTTTCGGGCGCTACATCAAAGGCATGGTAGTGGTGAGGCAGACCCAAAGTATTAAAGGCAGCTTGATGCATGATTGGAGACAAGCTATGAGCGACCGGATGGCCGATGACACCGAATAGTAGTGGTTGATTCGTCATTTTACCCTCTCCCGTGTTATTTTCCCCTAGATCAATGAACGTCTGACAGATACTGCTACACCTTTGGGTGCGTAAGCGTCAATTACGGCACCTTCACCTTTTAACGTGACCCATCCTAAACCTGAAAAAACGATATCTGTGGGTTGCTCAGATATCTTGAAGGTATGCTTCGTTAACGGTCCCCAATCAGACGATTCTGCTTTCCCTGGTGGTGAAAGAATCTCCCCTAGGTGGTTTTGATACAGCTCGTCTGCTTTTTCCAGCTTTGTACGATGAATATTTATATCGTTAGAGACATAACAAACAAATGATTGCCTGTTTCCTTGAACAAAATCTAAACGTGACAAACCGCCAAAAAATAAAGTTTGCCCATCGTTCAATTGATACACTTTGGGCTTGATTGGTTTTGATGGGGAAATGATTTTTAGTTCCTCAGGTGTCACATAGTGCGCCATTTGGTGTCTGTTAATAATCCCTGGCGTGTCGTAAAGGGCTCTATCGTCGTCCATCGGTATGGCAATCATATCAAGCGTTGTGCCTGGAAACCGAGACGTTGTTAAATGCTCGTCCTTATCGACACCTAATTGTGTCAGGATTTGATTAATAAACGTCGACTTCCCCACATTCGTTGCTCCCACGACATATACGTCTTGCCCTCGCCGTAAACGATCAATCGCTTGCATCAGCTCTTGGATACCAGTCCCCTTTTCTGCGCTACAGAACATGACATCAATAGGTTTGAGCCCTAAATCCTTGGCGGAATGCTGTAACCAGTTCTTCATGCGGTTCAGGTTGATATTTTTGGGTAACAAATCAACTTTATTACCCACTAACAACACCCTGTTGCCGCCAACAAAGCGTTGCAGACCGGATATCCAGCTACCATTAAAATCAAACATATCCACGATTTTGACGACAAGCCCCTTTGATTCACCAACTTGATTTAATATCTGTATGAAATCATCATCCGTCAATTCTACTGGAGAAACTTCGTTGTAATGGGTCATCCGAAAGCAACGCTGACAGACAATCCTCTCCCTCTTCAATGCGGAAGCAGGCACATATCCTGCCTTATCTTTATTTTCAGTTTGTATTTTTATCCCACACCCTGCACAATAGTGCTCTGTTTGTGCTTCCATTTTATTTTGTTGTCCTCCTTCTATATGTGAACAAATCCATCCGTTATGAACAGTGACATGGCGTTATTCTTATTACTTCTCCAACCACTTATCTCTCCCAAGTAATCATGCCACGCTTACGCATCGCACTCAGGGCTATCCGTTCCAGCTTACGGTTAAATCGCGTAAAGAAACCGTCGTTTTGGGCGACAGGAATGACAAGAATTGTAAATAAATCTAGACGATTCCCACCCAAGACATCGGTAAACAGCTGGTCACCTACAACCACGACTTCGTGGGGACTAAGCTGCATGTCTCTTTGGGCCTGTTTGAAGGCACGATTGAATGGTTTCCGAGCCGCATGGATAAACGGAATCTTAAGTGGTTCAGCAAAAGCCGAAACTCTTTGTTCATTATTATTTGAAACGACAACCACCTTAAGCCCTTTTTGATCGATCTTTTGTAACCATTCTATGAGCTCAGGTGTGGCCTCCGGTCTATCCCATTCGATGAGCGTATTATCAAGGTCTGTGATAATACCCTTGATCCCTTTCTCTTTTAGTTTGTCTAAATCGATATCATAAATTGTATCAACATGTAAATCTGGCAAGAGCATCTTTAACAATACAACCACCCGTTCTATACTTTATGATTTTTACCATATTGTATCAATGATTTAAAGAAAAAACATCCAATATTCATTGGATGTCGGGTAAAAACTATATTCTCAATTCATATTGTGATTGGGCGTAATACGTATATATTCACGAGGCTTGAATGGCTCTCCTAAACGTTCAAAGGATCGGTCGCTGTCTTCTAGTGTATTGCTTAGGGGTTCTACGCTTCGATCTTGTTTCATATAGGGCGCATGCTGTTGTTCAACGTAATCATGGGCATGCCAAGCCCCTGCTAACATTGTTGTGAATATCAATATAGATACCAAGGCTTTCGTTAACATACCGAATCCCCCTTTTTTTTATAGGATGTCTTAAAAGGGGACCATTTATACGAGTCAGTTTTTATGCTCACGTGATTGAGCCTTGCTATATTTGAAATTTTTATGAACAATTTTGCTATGAATATGCTGTTTCTACCTATTTAATAACTTTGGTCAAAAATGCACCTCAAATGAGTAAACATATGGTTTAACGTGTAAGCTAAAGATGCATAGGGCCTGTTTTTATTATATAATTTTACTTGGCTATTGTATGGCTTGTGCTTTTTAAACCTATGTTTGCTTAAGTGACAGAGGAGGTATATCATTGTCCATATTACATCTCGTTGTACTGGCACCTTTTATTTTTGCTATTTTTGTTCCTTTTTTACATAAGTATTTACGTCACATTCATACGGGTTGGTTTGTATTCATAGTGCCGGTCTTACTATTTTCTTACCTCGTACAATTTATTCAGCCTGTAATGAACGGTCAACATATTCATAAAGTCTTACCATGGATGCCTTCTATTGGCGTTTCATTTAACGTTTATGTTGATGGATTAGGTCTATTATTCTCATTACTCATAACTGGGATAGGTGCGTTGGTCGTTCTTTATTCTATTTATTATCTATCTAAGGAAAAAGAGGCCCTCAATTCCTTTTATGTGTATTTGTTAATGTTTATGGGAGCTATGTTAGGTGTTGTGCTCTCAGATAACTTAATTGTTTTATATGTATTCTGGGAATTAACAAGCTTAGCTTCCTTTTTGCTTATCGCCTATTGGTACCACCGAGAAAAATCTCGTTACGGTGCACAAAAATCCATGTTAATCACCGTATCGGGTGGCTTTGCTATGTTGGCTGGGTTTGTTTCGCTATACTTGATCACTGATACTTTCAGTATCAGAGAGATTATTGCTCAAGCACCAGATATAACAGGACATGCTTTATTTTTACCCGCCATGCTGCTTATTCTGGCTGGCGCCTTTACCAAATCAGCACAATTTCCGTTTCATATATGGTTACCTGACGCAATGGAAGCACCCACGCCTGTCAGTGCGTATTTGCATTCCGCGACGATGGTAAAAGCCGGTATTTATTTAGTGGCACGCATGACCCCTATATTCTCTGGACAGGCTGAATGGTTCTGGATCATATCCTTATTTGGCATCGTGACCCTATTCTGGGGTTCATTCTCGGCCGTGAAGCAAACAGATTTGAAATCTATACTCGCTTTCTCTACCGTTAGCCAACTTGGTATGATTATGTGTCTACTCGGATTAGGCTCTGCTGCAGTACACTTTGGCTATGAGGAAGGATCTTTCTACTCAGTAGCCGTAGTGGCTGCGGTTTTCCATCTTATAAACCACGCCACGTTTAAAGGATCTTTATTCATGGTTGTAGGTATCGTAGACCACGAAACGGGCACAAGAGATATCCGTAAGCTTGGCGGTCTCATGACTTTAATGCCCATCACGTTTACGCTAGCGGTGATCGGTGCATTCTCAATGGCGGGACTTCCACCGTTTAACGGGTTTTTGAGTAAAGAGATGTTCTTTACAGGGGTATTAAATGCTAGTACTTTAGATATTTTCAACATGGAGACGTGGACCTATCTCTTCCCTGTTTTAGCTTGGATTGCCAGTGTGTTCACCTTCATTTACAGTATGGTACTCGTATTTAGGACATTCACAGGTCAGTTTCAACCTGAAAAGTTGGAGACCAAACCACACGAAGCCCCACTGGGGATGTTAATTCCACCTGTTATCTTGGCATCTCTCGTCTTAATTATTGGTTTCTTTCCAAACTTATTATCAAAGTCCATTATTGAACCAGCTACGGCGTCCATTTTGCCTACACTTTTAGGACCAGAAAACTCTTACTTTAAAGTCGACATTTATTTCTGGCATGGATTTAACGCTGAACTCTTTATGACGATGGGCGTCATTGGTGTTGGGACACTGATGTTTATCGGCTTACACCGTTGGTCAGGCGTGTATGACCTGTTCCCAAAACGCTTAGCGCTTAACCATTTTTATGATCAAGGACTCGTACAATTAGAGCGTCTATCTGAAAAAGTCACACGCATACACATGACTGGCTTTATACGGGATTACCTCGTGTATATTTTCGCCTTTTTTATTCTGTTGCTATTAGGTTCGCTATACACATTTAATGCTTTCACCTATGACTTTGAACATACAGCGGATATAGGCATCTTTGAAGTGATACTGTCACTAGTGATGGTTGCAGGTGCTTTAGGGGTTGTATTCGCTCGAAAAAGAATTACAGCGATTATTTCCATCGGTGTCGTAGGATATGTCCTTGCTTTATTCTTCGTTGTGTTCAGAGCACCAGACTTAGCTTTAACACAGTTGGTGGTAGAGACCGTATCGGTGGCCTTATTTTTACTATGTTTCTATCACTTACCTGTACTAAAAGTAGAAAAGAACACAGTACCGTTTAAGCTGACCAATCTCATCATATCTGTTGGTGTAGGGTTGACCGTGACTTTGATCGCTTTATCTGCAAATGCGACAAGGTTGTTTGAACCTATTTCTGAATACTTTATTGAAGCTAGCTATAAAGAAGCCGGTGGTAAAAACATGGTTAACGTCATTTTAGTTGACTTCCGTGGCTTCGATACTTTGTTAGAAATACTCGTATTAGGCATTGCCGCTTTAGGTGTCTATACGTTAGTGAAGCTTCGCCTGGCTAGGAGGGATGAAGCATGAAAATAAATGATGTTATTGTGCAGACGATCACTAAGATTGTATCTTTTATCATCCTTACATTTGCCGTGTATATCTTCTTTGCAGGACATCATAACCCTGGTGGAGGATTTATAGGCGGTTTAATGACGGCGGGGGCTCTCGTTTTGTTATACCTCGCCTTTGACTTGGAAACGATGAGAAAGATTATACCTGTCGATTACAAAATAATAACAGCTCTCGGTTTATTAATGGCGTTGGGAACCGGTATAGGTGCTATCCTACTCGGTTATCCGTTCCTCTCTCACACCTTTGATTACAAAGACCTATTTATCTTAGGAGAGACGGAACTAGCCACGGCCCTCCTCTTTGATATAGGGGTTTATCTTACTGTTATTGGTGTGACCATGACCATACTTTTGACTATAGGGGAGGATGATTACTAATGGAAATTTTAATGTCCGTTGTCGCAGGCGTCCTATTCAGTACTGGCACCTATCTCATTCTCACTAAAAGTCTACTAAGGATTATCTTAGGTACGGCACTTTTAAGTCACGGTGTACACCTCCTGTTACTTACGATGGCAGGATTAAAAACAGGTGCCCCTCCTCTACTGGGCTATGAGTCTAATGCTTACACGGACCCTTTACCTCAAGCTTTAATTTTAACGGCCATTGTCATTAGCTTTGGGGTAACGGCCTTTTTCTTTGTTTTAGCTTACCGGGCATACAAGGAACTGGGAACCGATGATATGGATGAATTAAGGGGAACTGATGATGAATAACAATATTGTTTTATTACCATTACTCATTCCGTTTGTGACTGGAGTCATACTGATCTTTTTTAAGAATCAAATACGTTGGCAAAAAATATTGAGTATCCTCTCTTTTCTTGGTATGACAGGTGTCTCTCTTTACTTAACTAACTTGATAGCTAATGAGGGGATTCAAACGCTTTATCTTGGAGGGTGGGAACCTCCTTACGGTATTGTGCTTGTAGCCGATATGTTTGCTGCTTTGCTCGTTTTGACAACAAGTATTGTTGCTCTTTGTTGTTCTTGGTTTGCTTTTTCTAGTATAGGCAAGGAACGTGAGAAGTTTTACTTTTATCCTATGTTTCAATTTCTGATTGTGGGTGTAAGCGGATCTTTCTTAACAGGCGATCTCTTTAACTTGTTTGTCTTTTTTGAAGTGATGCTGATCTCGTCCTATGTCATGATCGGTATTGGTGGAACGAAGAGACAGCTACGTGAGTCTCTCAAGTATGTGCTCATTAACATCGTCTCCTCTGCGCTATTCGTTGCGTCAGTCGCTTATCTCTATGCGATTACGGGTACGCTTAACATGGCCCAACTATCCCAGCGCATTGCAGAAGCGTATGCTCTCGGTGAAGGGACAGCCATTATTACCGTTGTATCGATCCTATTGATGATTGTCTTCAGTTTAAAAGCAGGTCTTTTCCTTTACTACTGGCTACCTGGGTCATATAGTGCTCCACCAATGGTGATTGCAGCTGTTTTCGGCGCTCTGCTAACGAAGGTCGGTATATATGCGCTTTTCAGAACCTTTACGCTTATTTTTTACCATCAACAAGAGGTTACACACTATCAAATCCTAGGCTGGCTTGCGGCTTTAACATCCTTGCTCGGTGTGATAGGCGCGGTTGCTCATTCTGACGTACGTAAAATCCTGTCATACAATATTGTCGCTGCAGTAGGCTTTATCGTCCTTGGCCTAGCGGTGTTCTCACATGTGGCCATCTCGGGGGCCATATACTATCTGATTCATGACATGATTATTAAGGCTTTGCTCTTTTTACTCGGGGGCGCATTGATCGGTATAGCCGGTACGAGTCATGTAAAGAAAATGGGTGGGTTAATCAAACATCACCCTTATCCCGGATGGATGTTTTTCATTGGCGCGGTTGCCTTAGCCGGTATTCCCCCACTTAGTGGTTTCCTCGGTAAATTACTTGTGATTCAGGGTAGCATTGAACAAGGGGCTACACATGGTCTGTTTTATTTATTTGCTGGTATCAGCTTGTTTTCTAGTTTATTAATTCTCTATTCTGTGATGAAGATCTTCATGCACGGCTTTTGGGGTGAAACCAAGCTAACAAAGGAAGAGGAGTACGGTACGACGAAAGGATTATTAGCGCCATGTTCGATTTTACTTCTCGTTTCTTTCTTCTTAGGACTCGGAGGGGAATATGTTCTTCCTTATGTGTTTGAGGCAGCTGACACGTTAATGAATCCATCCATCTATATAGATGCTGTGGGTATAAAGGAGTAGATGACGATGTCGATACAAATTCTCTTAAATCTTGTCATCGCTGTAGTCTGGATGTTTTTGACCAATACATGGGATGCCGTTGCATTCTTTAAAGGGTATATAATCGGCCTTGGATTAATCTTTTTGCTTAGAAGGTTTATACCAGAGACTTTCTATCTTAGGAGAGTACTTGCAGCGCTCAATCTCATCACTCTATTCTTTAAGGAACTCGTCATCTCCAGTCTGATTGTGGTTAAGCAAGTATTAAGTCCTAAATTGAACATTCGACCCGGTATTTTTGCACTGCATACGGATCTAGAAGGTGACTGGGAAATTACAGTCTTATGCTTGTTGATTACATTGACGCCAGGTACACTGAGCTTAGAGGTGTCTCCAGATAATAAAGTGATTTACATTCATGCAATGGATATACCTGATGCAGAATCAGTGGTGAACGATATCAAGCAAACATTTGAGAAAGCCATAATGGAGGTGACCCGATAATGTTCGAGCTCTTGATCAAAATGGCAGCTATAATCCTATCAGTGTCTATCCTCATTAGCACTTACAGAGTGTTCAAAGGGCCCACTATGCCCGACCGTGTCATTGCTTTAGATATTATTGGGATTAACATTATCGCGCTCGTCGGTGTGGTTTCTGTTTGGCTAAGTACGCAAGCTTTTCTGGAGGTCATATTGTTAATCGGTATATTAGCCTTCATCGGAACCATATCTTTCTCAAAGTTCATAGAAAGAGGTGTTGTCATTGAGCGGAAACGAGATTAGTTATGCCATAATTGGGTTTCTGATTATAACCGGATCCTTGTTTAGTTTGATTAGTGCCATAGGTTTGATTCGCTTACCAGATATATACACCCGTTCACATGCAGCAACCAAAAGTTCAACACTCGGCATTATTTGTGTGTTAACCGGAAGCTTCATCTTTTTTGTTATCGATCAATCATATGTTAGCGCGCGGCTTATTCTAGGAATCATCTTCGTTTTCTTAACGGCACCTGTCGCTGGACATCTTATCTGTCGCGCTGCGTATCGTACAAACGTCCCACTATGGGACAAAAGCGTTCAAGATGATTTACGTCATATATTAAAGCGTGACGATTACAATCATAAGAGTACAGAATTTGAATAACTGAGACGCTATTGAATAAGCCTGGGGGAAAAAAACCCTAGGCTTTCATCTTTATAAGGCACCTTGCGCCCCTTGATGTCATATTATGGTTATAAAGTTTCCTTTGGTAAAAATATTTTACTTTAGGCAAAGGTGGTCGTGATGGAAAAAGCCATAGCTATTTTAGTTTCAATGTCATTGGTTATGTTGTCGTCTAAACATAAAGCGCTTATCAAAAAAAGAAAAACCCCTCATCATTTAGATTAGGGGTTTTTCCTACTGACGAACCAGTTTTATAGGTATCAGTTCTTCATTTTTGGATCTAACGCATCTCGTAAACCGTCCCCTATAAGGTTAAAGCCAAGGACAAGAAGCATGATGGCGCTCCCTGGGAAGAGGACCGTCCAAGGGGCGTGTTGTATTAAGCCTCTTGCATCCGACAGCATTTTGCCCCATTCAGGTGTGGGAGGTTGCGCACCTAAGCCTAAGAACCCAAGTGCAGCCGCCTCTAGAATAGCTGTACCTAAACCAAGCGTGGCTTGCACGATAATTGGGGACAAACTATTGGGTAATACGTGTTGGAAAATGATACGACCATGCTTCATCCCCTGTGCTTTGGCGGCCATAATGTACTCTTCTTCTTTTAAACTGAGCACTTTTGAACGAACCAGCCTCCCAAAAATGGGGATGTTTACGATCGCAATGGCTATAAGGGCATTCTCTAACGATGGGCCTAATATAGCCACGATGGCAATAGCCAAAAGTATACTTGGAAAGGCGAGCATGATATCAAAAACTCTAGAAATAAGCATATCAACCCATCGTCCGAAATAACCGGCTATTAAGCCAAGCGTAGTACCCAGTACTAGTGCGCCAGTGACGGCAACAAAGCCCACCCATAATGAGATTCTTGCCCCATAGGCCACGCGTGAGTATATATCTCGTCCTAAATCATCCGTACCGAACCAGTGCTCAGAAGATGGAGCCTGAAGACTGTTCATGAGGTTTGTTTCATCATATTCGTGTGTTGTGAGCCATGGTGCTGTCATGGCGACCAGGATGAAAAATGAAATGATAGTGGCCCCAATAATGGCAAACTTGTTTTTACGGAGTGCCCTAAGTGCATCTTTCCAAGGCGATGAAGCTTTCTCAGTTACGGATGGATCTGTCTGGGTATGGGGATTTTCAACTTTTAATTGTTCCATGCTGCATCACCTCTAACGATAATTAATCCTTGGATCAACGTAAGCGTATAGCAAGTCTACAATCAGGTTTACAAGAACAAAGATAAATGCGATGACTAATATGCCTGATTGAATGACAGGATAATCTCGGTTTGCGATGGCATCATAGACGTATCTTCCCATACCAGGCCACCCAAAGATCGTTTCTGTTAATATGGCCCCGCCCAGAAGTGAGCCGACCTGTAGTCCAACTACTGTTAAAACGGGAATGACAGCATTACGTAATCCATGCTTATAAATCACAATCAATTGATGTGCGCCCTTCGCTTTTGCCGTTCTAATAAAGTCAGAGCGCATTACTTCTAACATACTAGACCTTGTCATACGGGCAATGATCGCCATTGGAATGGTCCCTAGAGCGACAGCTGGTAACATCAAATGCTTAATGGTTGTCCAAAACTGGTCTAGTCTTCCCGCGAGTAAAGAATCAATGAGATGAAAATGAGTGACTGTTTCTATGGGATCTCTCGCATTTCCCCTACCAATGGCCGGAAGCCACTGTAGCTTATGAGCGAAATACCACTGCTCAAGTAAGGCTAAGAAAAAAACCGGTAATGAAACACCAATGAGGGCTATAAACATGCTCGTAAAATCAAACCATGAATTTTGTTTCCAGGCACTCAAGATACCCGCGTTAACACCAACGAATACGGCAAAGATCATAGCGAAGAGTGTCAGTTCCATCGTGGCAGCCAAATAGGGTCTCATCTCTTCCGTAATGTCATTTTTAGTACGCAAAGATGTACCCAAATCTCCTTGGACGATGCCTTTCACGTATAAACCGTATTGTACGTATAAGGGTTCATTTAAGCCCAGACTCTCTTCTAACTGAGCAAGAGATTCCTCTGTTGCTTGCTCTCCTAACATTGTTTGGGCTGGATTTCCTGGTATTAAATAAATAATGGCAAATGTCACAATGGACATGCCAATCAGTACAGGGATTAGCAGTAGGAGTCTTCTAATTATATAAGCGAGCATGATTTTTCACCTCTATTAATACCACGATGTGTCTTTCAATTGTACTTTAAAAAAGGGAAGAGAGTGATCTCTCCTCCCTTTTGTCACTATACTTATTCGACGTCAACGTGCGTCAGCACTTCACTAGTCGAAGGGTGTGGAATGTAATTGATCACTCTATCACTACCCGCAAGGACGGGTGTGTTGTGGACAAGTGGGATCCACGGTGCTTCTTGGTGTACAATCTCTAACGCTTGTTGATACATGGCATCCCGAGCATCAACATCCGTTTCCTCTACGGCATCATTAAATAGGGCTGTCACTTCTTCATTATCGTAGAAGCTTCGGTTCCCACCTGGTATGGCATCGGCACTAAGGAGATTGTTTACAAAGTAGTCGGGGTCACCATTCGTACCAGACCAACCTAACATATAGACGTCCTGCAGACCTTGTTGGGTCTCGTCTAAGTAAGTGGCCCATTCCTTAGAGATTACTTTAGCCGTCAATCCAACCTCAGCGAAGTCTGCTTGTAGGGCTTCTGCAGCCTTCTGTGGATCAGGCATATAAGGTCTAGCTACTGGCATCGTCCACAATTCGAACTCAAATCCATCTTCATAACCCGCTTCGGCTAGTAAAGCCTTTGCTTTCTCAGGGTCATACTCATACTCTGAAATCGTGTCGTTGTACCCTAAGTAGCCTGGCGGTAATGGATTCTTTGCTGTAACCCCTAAGTCTCTATATAAGGCGGAGATGAGTGCTTCCTTATTCACGGCATGATTCATTGCCACACGGACCTGCTCGTTATCAAATGGTGCTTTCTGTGTGTTAAAGCCTAAATAGCCTACATTATTTGGTGCCCGCTTATAAAGTTCTAAGTTTCCGTCTGCCTCGACTGTCGTCACATCGTCAGGATTTAGACCATCCATTAAGTCTATATCACCTGCCATAAGGGCTGTAAAACGTGCCGAGTTATCAGGGATGACTTGAAAGATAACCGTATCAAGGAGTGGATAACCTTCCTGCCAATAGTTCTCGTTTTTCTCAAGTGTAATGGTATCGTTTCTTTTCCAGCTTTTGAAAACAAAAGGTCCAGTCCCTACTGGATTTTCGATCACATCAGCTCCGTGTTCCTCAAAACTCTGTGGTGATGCGATCCCGAACGCTGACATCGCTAAATTCTGAAGGAATGGTGCGGATGGGCGCTTAAGCACAAATTCAATAGTATACTCGTCAATTTTTTCTATGGACTCAATAATATGGTCTTCATCACCTTTGAAGCCACCAAACTGGTTACCGTAGAAGACGTAAGTAAATCCTTCATCTGCATAATGGTGCGGATGCTCTGGATCAGACCAACGTTCGAAGTTAAAAATGACAGCATCTGCGTTAAAGTCTGTTCCGTCATGGAATTGGACATCTTCTCGTAGCTCTAGACGGTATCGTTGTCCATCATCCAAGATCTCATAGTCAGTTGCTAAGCCAGGTTTGACCTCGAAAGAATCTGCTTCGAATTCGAGTAGTGATTCAAAAATCTGTCTTGTTACACGAGAGGTTTCTCCATCTGTCGTGGTTGCTGGATCTAGGCTGACAGAATCCCCACCTCTTGCAAAGATTAACGTCTTATCCCCAGATGTTTCTTCATTGTTACCTTCGTCATTATCACTCTCATCCGGCGTTGTACCTGTTTCTTCACCACAAGCGACTAACACTAGTGATAGTGCCAGCGTGAGCATGAGTAGCATGAATATTCTTTTTTTCATGTTGTTATTTCCCCCTTTTTTTCTTCGTCGAACGATTTATCATAACGTGCCTATCACCAAACGACTTAGTCGTAAAGATGACATGCGACGTAATGACCTTCTTCTAATAATTTAAATTCAGGACGTTCTGTTTTGCATATGTCCATACAGTCTGGACAACGTGTGTGAAACGCGCAGCCAGTCGGTGGATTAGAAGGGCTAGGTACGTCCCCACTTAATATCACTCGCTCTCTGCTTTTTTCCTCAGCATCTACTGTTGGGACTGCTGAAAGAAGCGCGTGTGTATATGGATGTTTGGGTGCGTCATAAAGCGCATCTTTCTCGGCTAACTCTACTAGACGCCCTAGATACATAACGCCAACTCTATCACTGATATGTTTAACAACACTTAAATCGTGTGCAATAAAGACATACGTGAGTTGAAACTCTCGTTGAAGATCCTGCATAAGGTTTAACACTTGAGACTGTACGGACACGTCTAAAGCAGAAACCGGTTCGTCTGCGATAATCAGCTTTGGATTCATGGCCAGCGCCCGTGCAATGCCGATACGTTGACGTTGCCCTCCACTAAACTGGTGAGGATAACGCGATGCGTGATAGCTACTAAGCCCCACGACCTCCAGTAGATGATGAGCTTTCTCCCGGCGCTCCTTCGCGTTCTTAATACCGTGAATGAGCATTGGTTCACTGATAATCTTCTCCACCGTATGACGAGGGTTTAATGACGCGTAGGGGTCCTGAAAAACAATCTGCATGTCCCTTCTCATCTTGCGCATATCCTCATCATTTAGTTTTGTAATATCTTGACCCTCAAACATGATCTTGCCGTCGGTTGGCTCAATCAGTCTCAGGATGGACCTACCAGTGGTGGATTTCCCACAACCACTTTCTCCGACAAGACCTAGCACTTCTCCCTCATTCACAGTAAAGGAAACATCGTCGACGGCTTTGACTTCCCCGACTTTCTTACTTAGGACGCCCCCCTTGATATCAAAGTATTTTTTTAGATTCTGAACCTCTAATATCGCTTTAGCCAACTTGTGCCCCTCCCTCCTCAGTATGTAGAAAGCAACGGCATTTGTGGCCATTCTCAAGTTCAATAAGCTCTGGGTCGGCATGACGACATATATCTAACACTCTTTCACACCGTGGTGCGAAACGGCATCCTTCTTGAATACTACCCGGTTTCGGTACATTGCCAGGTATGGAATACAAACGAGTTTCCGTTTGTTTGAGCTTGGGAATAGACTTAATCAGCCCTTGCGTATATGGGTGCTGTGGTTCCTTAATAATCGTTTCTACAGTACCTTCTTCAACCACTTTACCACCGTACATGACCACAATACGATCACATACTTCAGTAACGACACCAAGATCATGCGTAATGAGCATAATCGCAGTTTTATTTTCTTTGTTTAATTTTTTCATAAGGTCTAAAATCTGAGCTTGAATCGTCACGTCTAAGGCTGTTGTGGGTTCATCCGCTATGAGCAATTTGGGCTCACAAGACATGGCCATCGCAATCATGACGCGCTGTCTCATGCCTCCTGACAGTTGATGAGGGTAATCATTGACGATCTCGTCAGCTCTCGGAATACCAACTTGTCTTAACATATCCACTGCAACATCGATGGCTGCTTTTTTCTTCATCTTTGTATGTATTCGGATCGTTTCCGCCATTTGATCTCCAATTGTGAACACTGGATTCAGCGAGGTCATAGGCTCCTGGAAAATCATCGCGATGTCATTTCCTCTAATCTTCCGCATCTTTTTCTCGGATAACGTCGTTAGATCAATGTGCGTGTCTACATTCTGCTTAAAATGAATATGCCCACTAACGATTCGTCCAGGCGGATGAGGAACAAGTCCCATGATGGAGAGTGATGTGACACTCTTACCACATCCAGACTCACCTACGACACCTAGAATTTCTCCTTCGTGGATTTTGAGGCTTACACCGTCTACTGCTGGAATTTCTCCGTTATCGGTGAAAAAGTGTGTATGTAATTGGTCTAGTTCTAGAATTGGCTCTTGCACGTGATAGCCTCCTCATCTTCATATCTACTCTAAACAAGTATTCTGCAAAATTCGTTAAAATCCTTTTAATTTTTTATAGAATGTGAAAATATTATTAAGTTTTATTTTTCAAATAAATGTGTTTATTAAAAAAGGTCGTTCATCCGACTATGTCTTCAGAACCACCTTCGCTTGTTTCGTATTTAAGGTATGTTTCATATTTATGATAAATAATTGAAAGTATGTTATGTATGTCATCTGTATGTCATCCCATGATGCGCTTATTTATATGTTCTTAGTAAAAACTAGCATCAACCATACGCTTATTGACTCAAACTCTGCTCCCCTTGCTGTTCCCTTGATATGGTTGTATGCTTAGACTTAAAACTTAAGTCATAAACCATAAAGCTCACCATAGACAGAACGCAGAAAGCGATCATAGAGTAGAACAAGACTTGAGCATGATATATTTCGAAAATATATCCCCCAACCAAGGGTCCTAGCATTCTTCCCGCTGTAGCTGCACTCCCAACCACGCCTTGATACAGCCCCTTTCGTCCGATTGGTGCAAGATCTTGGGCAGCTGTGGGTACTGCTGGCCAGATGAAAATTTCACCGATTGTCATAATCACCATGGCGATGAGAAAACCGGAGTAAACGTTCGTTTGACTGAGCAGGACAAGCGCCCCTATAAAAATGAAAACGCCTGTCGCTAATTGAGCCTTTACACTCGGTATCCATACTTTCGTGATATAAGCGTTAAAGGGTTGGGCCAGTATGATGATCAGGCCGTTAATGGTCCATAACACGCTGTAGGAAGATAACGTGAAGCCAAGCTCTTGCATGTAAACAGATATACTCGTTTGCCACTGTACATAACTCATCCAACAGGCCATAAATCCCAAACTGAGGATGAATAACGAAAGATACCCGTTGCCTAGATGCTTTGGCCTACTCGCGTTCGTTTCTCTCGTCACTTCTCCGTCTCTTAGCTGAGTGGCGTTATGGCTTTGAATACCAAACCAAACGATAGAGATAAAGATTAAGAACGTGAGGCCATTGACGATAAAAACGTATGTAAAAGAGATTTGTGCAACTAAGCCCCCAATGGCCGTTCCACAGGCAACCCCTACATTCTGAAAGACATATATGGCATTGAAGGATTTGCGCCTACCTTCAGGCCACACCCAGCCAGCCATGGCATATATAGCAGGAAACACAACCCCGTTACCGAACCCTAGTGCAATCATGAGGGCAATATAAATATGCCATTCATTGGCCAAAGATAAACTAAACGCACTCAACGTACCTAAACCGACGCCAAGGAGTACCGTTCGCTTACCTCCAATCCGGTCGTATAGGTTCCCCCCTAACAAATTGCCAAGCATCCCTGCTCCAGCATGTAGCATGAGCACCGTCCCTGCTGTGGATAAGCTTTGACCTAACACTTGGGTCATGTATATGGCATTCATAGGCCACAAGAAAGACGCCCCAGTGATATTAATAAACATCCCAATCGCGAGGATCCATAATTCTTTTGGGTAGGACGGTACAAAGCGCATTAATCTCGACTCCCTCAAAAACTTGGACTTCAAACAGAGTATACCTTCCTTATTCTATCAAATATGTACACACGACACGAGCGTGGCTGATGGCTTGTTTTGTTATTACCAACCACTTTTATCAAAAATGTTGTACACCAAACGTTTTATCTCTTATAGTGAAAGAAATACAAAAAATTGAGATTAGACATATCCTTTGGAGGGAGAGATCATATGAAGCCTGTACAATCAAAACCAAAGGCGACACCCATTTACCAAACTTCCGTTTTCTCTTTTGAAGATTTAAATGAGTTAGAAGCCTACTTTGAAGCACCTGCTAACCGCTATATGTATTCTCGATACGGAAACCCTAATTCGGATGAACTTGCACAAGAGGTGGCTCAGTTGGAAAAGGCTCAGGATGCAGTCGTTACTTCATCTGGCACCTCGGCTATTCTGACCAGTGTACTTACCTTTTGCCGCAGCGGTGATCACCTCCTGTGCTCGGAGGAGATTTATGGCGGGTCGGCTGTACTACTGCAAGAAGAGTTGAGCCGATTGGGTATAGAAGTTACATTTGTAAAAAAAGAAGATACTTACAGCTTTGAAGATTATTGTACACCTCAGACAAAAATGTTCTTAACGGAAACGATGACGAATCCCTTGTTAACCGTCCACGATATCAGACGCCTAGCGCGCGAATGTCATCAGGCGGGGCTTAAGCTTGTCATTGATAATACTTTTGCTACTCCGGTTATCACAACGCCTCTGACGTTAGGAGCAGATCTTGTCCTGCATAGCGTGACCAAATATTTATCTGGACATAGCGATGTGACTGCAGGCGTCATTGCTGGGTCTAACCAGGTCATCAAACGCGTGAGAGAGATTGTCATTCGCTATGGTTTAAATCTGAGTCCATTCGATAGTTGGTTAGCTTCTAGAGGCGTTAAAACCTTACGCTTACGAATGAAACAACACTCAGAGAACGCAATGAAAATAGCTGAAACACTCTCTAACCATCATAAGGTCAAACATGTCTACTACCCTGGCTTACGTACGCATCCTGATTACACTTTAGCCAAGCAACAAGGGCATGACTTGTTCGGCGGTATGCTTTCATTTCAAATCGAAGATGATCGAGACAAAGTGAATACTTTATTTCAACAACTAGAGCACATTGTATTTGCACCATCGTTAGCCGGAGTGCAAACCTCTATTTCGCATCCGTTATCGACTTCACACCGTTCGATAGACCCGGAACAGTGTCAAAAACTTAACATTACTGAAGGGTTGATCCGGCTGTCTGTGGGTATTGAAGAGTACGATGTCTTAGAGCAAGAACTGCTTCACGCGTTAAATCAACTTTAAACATTTTCAAATCAATCTCAAAAAAGATGTATTTTTTCTCCTTTGATTGAGCAAAATCATGTGTAAAGCAATGTTGTTTTGTGCATGATATCAGATGAGGTGAATGAGAATGAAAACGAAAAGAAGTAAATGGTTCCTTATCTTTTTTGTTTGTCTGCTAAGTATCACCCTGATCACAGCTTGTGGTGCAGGAGATGAAGCGCCTCCAGAACAGGATGAAGCTGAAACCCCTGCAGACCCAGAGCAAGACCAAGAGGGGCAAGATCCAGCGACAGATGATCCAGCTACTGAACCAGATGAGGCAACCGAAGATGAACAACCAGATGAAGAAGCTGGACAAGGTGATCAGGATGCAGAGCTTGTGGCTGCCGGTGAGGAAGTCGTCCATCAATCTTGTATTGGTTGTCATGGAGAAAACCTAGAAGGTAATATGGGACCAACGTTGCATGGTGTTAGTAAGAAATACTCTGAGGAAGAATTAAATGATATCCTGGTTAATGGTATCGGACAAATGCCAAAGGGCACAGCGGGTGGAGAAGAAGAAGCGGTTATTGCTTATCTGCAAACTCTGGAGTAGAACCATTACGAGCTCCGTAACATGATGATACCCGCTAACCTTAACTAAAAAAAGAGGTAGTGATGCAATCACTATCTCTTTTTATTTGCTCAACACAGCTTTATTCGGAGTTGGTGAAAAGAAAGCGGCGCAAGCCCCTAGTAAAGGAAAAAGGGTCATCAAGAGGATGATTTCGCTATACCCCCCAAACATATCGTAAGCCAATCCAAACGGTAGAGGACCAAAAGCAGAACCAATAACCGTCACAGTCATAGCGATTCCTTTAATACTCCCTAAATGTTCACGTCCGAAATAATTAGGCCAAATAATCCCTAAGCAAATCACTTCAAATCCTCCCACAAGACCACGGATCACACCAAATAAAACAGCCATTCCAAATGTGTTAACTTGTAACAGGACTAACATGGCCACCGCTTGGCCAATAAAGGTGAGGGCTAACACCCAATGTACTTTGATCCGTTCCACAACAAATCCAGCAATAAACGTGACAGGAAAGGCGACCACGGCCATTAAACTCAATATATAGGAGGCCATCATATTGTTCATGCCATTTTCACCTAGTATAAAGGTAATATGAAAGACGATTCCGGTGTTCACCATCGAGGGGATTCCAACACAGAACAGGATAAACCAGAACACCCTTGTTCTCATGGCCTCATTTAACTTCCAAGAGATTTCCTTTTTTGTACTTTTATTTTCTCCACTGTGCCTCTTATCGGTTTGGTCAGACTGGCTGACTTTATCTTGTTCACTTTTGTTTTTTTGCCCGTCTGGAAGCAGTCCTACCTGTTCTGGCTTATTCCTAATTAAAAAGAATGCGAGTGGAACATAAAAACAGGCGAGTATGATGCCCCAAATCTGCCATGTCATAGACCACCCATAGGATTCGATCAACCAAGCATTTAATGGAGGTAAGCTAGATGATCCGACAAAACCGCCAAGGGCCATAAGACTGAGTGCTCTTCCCCTTTGTTTGACAAACCATTGGGGAACCAAAGTCCCAGGTATTAATGTCATAGAGCCCTGACCGAACAAACGTAACATGAAAAAGCCGATAAATAGCATAGTGGCACCAGCTATAAAACTATTTAAAAAACAAGCAAATGCAAGCAACATACCGATGGTCACACTCATCTTTCTCTGACCAAAACGATCCACAAACTTGCCCACGAAAAAAAAGAATAATCCAGCGACCAGGGTAGCAATGGAGTACATGGAGGCTATCAATGACTGACTCCAACCAAAATCTCTAACGTAAGACTCAATAAAAATTGAGACGGTGTAGGTTTGTCCAGGACCGGAAAAAAACATACCTAGCGCCCCCATAAAAACGATGATCCAGCCATAGAAGAATGGGGGATTAAAAGGAAGTTTTGGAGAGGATAATGACTTCTGTCGTTCCTCTTCGCTTATAGCAACCTCCCGTTGTTCTGAATTCAGTTTCATCTGCAAGAGCTCCTTTTATTGTGTTTAGAATAATTAAAGCGATTAACAATAGATCTCTTTATTCTATCATATCCTCCGACATTTGAATTGAGGTCCGTGGAACCATATTTTCATAAAGGATTTTAGAAAAAAATGTCGAAAGTTGTATACAACTCATTCTCTAAATGAAGCATAGGAGGAATATGATCATGAGTGAAAAAGGTAAAAAGGTGATTGCCTTTCGTTTAGGAAAAGAGGAGTTTGCGTTATCGCTCCTACAAGTCCTTTCAATAGAACGTGTGAATGAAATATCTAGGATACCTAGGCTACCAGAGCAAGTTCGTGGCGTGAGTGAATTACGTGGTGAAGTCACGCCTGTCATGGATATGCGCTCTTTTATGGATGTGCCTCATTATAAAGATGACGAGGCAAACAGGATTCTTGTGATTAATTTCGAAGGCACGAAGCTCGGTCTATTAGTAGACGAAGCAAAGGATGTTCTCACTGTTCAACCGGATGATTATGAGGAACTCGAACTGACTGATGAGGAAGCTCGGATTTATGAAGTGGCTAAAGTGGATGATCGCAAACTATTTATTATAAAGGACCTTACGTTGTTCTTAACGGAGTTAGACATGGACGCGATTGAACGATTGAGAGAAGTGGTGTAGCCTCTAGCTGGGTAAACACCTAGCATGACAAACCTGATATCAGCGCTACAATTTAGTTTTGTATGACAAATAAGCACCTGTGGCTCACAGGTGCTTATACGCTTCTTATGCAGATCTTCTATACAGAGGTTGCACCGCATCCTCCGCGTTCTCCTATTCAAAAGGGTACTCATATATGTCTTCATAACGCTTGAGATAGTAAAGCACACGCGCTGCATAATGTCTTGTTTCCCCAAATGGAATTTGATCTAGGCGGTACTCGGACCCATCCCAAATGCCATCATCTAGCCAACGATCGACATGGCCTTGCCCCGCATTATAAGCCGCTACGGCTTTTACCATATCGCCATCATATTTTTCTAAAAGATAAGAGATATACCAAGTGCCTAACAGTATGTTAGACCTCGCATTGAGACGATACGCTTCAGGGGATTTGTTAAGACCGCTTTCTTCATTTGCCCAATCAGCTGTATCAGGCATTAACTGCATAAGGCCTGTCGCTCCCTTCGAGGATAAACGGTCTTGCCTGAAATTACTCTCCGTTTGAACAATAGCGAGGACGAGATACGGATTAACATCAAAATACTCTGCTGCCTCCTGTACTTCTTCTTGATAGGCGATTGGATACATCGTTTTCCAAAAGAAATCGGAATTTAATATTAAGAATAGCATAAATAGCGATATGATATAGATCCATTGTTTACGATTTAGTCTCATCGTTGTTCACGTATCCCCACGTCTGTAATATTTTTAAAAGCTGTGTTTTTGTTTCCTCTCTGGTGCCACTATTATCTATGTAAGCATGTCCTTTGTCCTTTTTTTCCTCAATAGACATTTGACTTTCCATTTTTGCTAAGGCTGTATGCTCATCTATCTCATCACGTTGCATAAGTCTTTGCTTCTGAATGTCCTCAGGCACATATACTACTAGAATCTTTTCTACCAAGTAGGTAAGTTCACTTTCAAATAAAAGGGGGATGTCTAAAACAATCAAGTCTTCGTCCCTCTCTTGGGCTTGTCGCTTTCGTTCGGTCATTCGTTCACGTATGGCTGGATGGATAATCCCATTTAGAGCTGAGCGTTTTTGGGCATCATGAAAGATCATACTTCCCAACTTTTCTCGGTCCAAATGGCCATTACGTTGTATGACTTCTATACCAAACTGGTCTACGATGGCTTCTAAAGTCGGCTCCCCAGGTTTCACCACTTCTCTGGCAATTTGGTCAGCGTCTATCACAACGGCCCCGAGTTCGCTTAACATACTCGAGACCGTTGATTTACCACTTGCAATTCCGCCTGTCAATCCAATGACCATACGCATCCTCCATCAAAAAATCTTAATTAGTCCAAATAGTATGAGTATCACACCTGGAATGTAGCTGAGTTTAGCCATCCATTCCCTCGTTGAAAAAGCGGCACCTACCCTTAAACCAAGGTATACAAATGAGCTACTCATTGTGGCCATAATCAAAGCTGTGGCCAAAGGGGAATAGCCTAGTAAAGCAGCACCGATGCCTGCACCGAAAGCGTCTAAACTCAAAGCGATGCCTAAGACGAAGGCTTCTACCCCAGAAATTACGCCAGAACGATCAATATCGGCCATCATCGGTTTTCGAAGCACATGAATCACAATACCGAGCTTTTTAATTTCAATCGTCCATACTTTACTGACTTCTTGTGCTACAGTAGCTTCATTGTTGCCAGAATGATCTTTAGCATCAGACCGAGCATCAGTAGATTCTTTACTCGGTTTAGATATATTATACAGCGCCCATATGCCAATCATCACTAAAATGAATCCACCGATCATCTCTGCTACTTGTGGAGAGATCATATAGCTCATCCCTTGCCCCATAGCCATCGCAAGAACGATCGATGTGCCGGAGCAAATAGCAATAATGAATATAGATTTTAGCGGAATGGTCACTCTTCTTAACCCATATGTGATGCCGACGCCAAAGCTATCTAGGCTAACGGCGAACGATAACACGAGTAAGGAAGCGATTTGTATCACTTACGGTTCCTCCTCCACATCTGATCAGAGCTTTTCTCTACTCTTCTTTTATGATATGGGCGAAGGACTATATTGTGACTTACATATTATCCTTTCATCTTTGGCTTTGAGTCACTGCGACCTACCCTGACGCTATAAACGCTGGCAGTTTGGGCAGTAGTGTGTCGAGCGTCCCCCCACAATGATTCTTTCAATAGGGGTTCCACAATTGAAGCAAGGTTCTCCTTTCCTAGCGTATAGCTTAAGCATACGTTTGAATTCACCCTTGACGCCTTCACCGTAAGTAAAATCTCTAAAGCTATTGCCACCTAATGTGATGGAATGTTGTATGACCTCTAATATACGACGGTAAATGCCTTCTTGTTCTCTTGGGGTTAAGGTATGCGATAACCGCTGAGGATGAACCCCCTGTTCGCCATCAAACCAGAGGACTTCATCACATATATAATTGCCTAAACCAGTAAAGACAGACTGATCAAGTAACAAGGCTTTTATGTGGCGCTTTCTAGAGCTTAATCGTTCCTGTAAAGCTTCTAAAGTAAAAGCGTCTGACAATGGGTCAATCCCCGCATGATATAGTCCCTTAATCTGCTGATACTCACCCTTAGGAACGAGGAAAATATCGCCAAACTTGCGTACGTCAATGTATGCTAGTCCCTCTTCCTCTTTTTCTAAGTGAAAAAAAAGGTGAAGATGTTTTTGCTCTCTTTCCTCTGGCTTAATCATCTGAAACTTTCCCGTCATGCGAAAATGTACAACGAGCTCATAATGCTCGCCGACTTCTATACGTAAATATTTACCCGTTCGTCTGATACGTCCAAATGTCTGACCTTTTATCAGCGTTTTAAACTCTTCTTTGTCATCGGGGTAATTAATGATACGCGGCCAGTAAATATCACAATCTGTAATCGTTTTGCCCTCAATTTCTGGGGCTAGTGTTCTGGCTACAACTTCAACTTCTGGTAACTCTGGCACTGTATTTCTTCCCTTCTGTTATTTAGCGTCATACCATGTGTTTCCAACACTGACGTCCACTTTTAACGGTACACTTAAAGACATGGCAGATTCCATGACCTCAGTGACGAGTGCCTTCATCTGCTCCTCTTCCTCTTTCGGTACGTCAAAGATCAGTTCATCGTGAACTTGTAGGAGTAATTTTGATTTGAGATTGTTTTCTTTCAACTGTTGGTCCATATGAACCATCGCCTTTTTAATGATGTCGGCTGCTGTGCCTTGGATGGGTGTATTCATGGCCGTTCTTTCTGCAAAACTACGCCTATTGAAATTACGGTTATTAATTTCGGGTAGGTATCGTCTACGGTGTAACAACGTGGTCACATACCCGTCTTTCTTCGCTTGTTGCACGACGTCTTCCATAAACTGTTTAACGCCTGGATATGATTCGAAGTATCGGTCAATGAATTGTCCTGCTTCTTTTCTCGTGATGTTGAGGTTTTGAGAGAGGCCATAATCACTGATACCGTATACGATACCGAAATTGACAGCTTTAGCTGTTCTACGCATAAGGGATGTGACTTCATCTTCACTCACATGGAAGACATCAACGGCCGTTTTCGTGTGAATATCCATTTCTTCGTTGAACGCTTTGATCAATTCATTATCTCCACAAATGTGGGCTAGAACCCGTAATTCTATCTGTGAATAGTCTGCTGCAAGAATCACGGCATTGTCACGGGTTGGGACGAAGGCCTTTCTTATTTTTCTCCCTTCCTCTAAACGTATTGGTATATTTTGTAAGTTAGGATCGGTAGAACTGAGTCGGCCCGTCGCGGCAATCGTTTGTTGGAAATTGGTGTGCACTTTTTTCGTGTCTTCATGGACCACTTTTAGTAATCCTTCAATATAGGTAGAGTGTAACTTCCCTAGCTGACGATAATGAAGGATCTTGCCCACAATTTCGTGTTGAGGTTCGAGCTTCTCTAACACATCAGCATTGGTGGAGTATCCGGTTTTTGTTTTCTTAATGACCGGCAAGTTCAACTTTTCGAACAAAACCTCTCCTAATTGCTTAGGTGAGTTGATGTTAAACGTGGTACCAGCTAAATCATAAATCTCTTTCGTTAAGCCTTCCAGACGCTCCTGTAGTTCTGTTTCCATCTGGTGGAGGGTATCAATATCGACACTGATTCCCTCATACTCCATCTGACCCAACACTTGACTGAGGGGCAACTCCAAGTCCTTTAGCAGCGATGATAGCTCGTGTTCCTCTAACTTAGCAGCTAAATGATCCTTAGCACGGTAAACAGCTTCTGCTTTATTAGACACGTGTTGCGTCAACGTATCACCTTGTTCCGGTTGCTGGCGCTTGGCCCCTTTTCCATAAAATTGTTCGTCACTATTAATCGTGATATTACCGTAGGCTTTTGCGATTGTTTGAATGTTGTAGCCTGAGTCCGACGGGTTGAGTAAATAGGAAGCCAGGAAAGGATCAAACGTGACCCCTTGTAGGTCTATATTTTTCCACTTAAGGGCAACTTGTGTCCGTTTTGCATGATAAACCCACTTCTCTTGGTCAGGATTTTCTAACCAAGCCTTGAACGTTGGATTGTTTACCACTTCGGGGGTAAGGTAGAAATGACCTTTTTCATTACGGATGGCATACCCATAGATGGGCGCTTGATGATACTGGTCGTCCCAAATTTCGACGTGCAAAGCTGCTGGTGACACTAGGGCGTTGTCCAACTGGTCTTGTTCCTGTTCTGTGATGGTGATGATATCATATTCTTCTAGATCTTCTTCTTCCTCAACTGTTCCTCCAACTCGTTCAAGTATAGAGTTAAACTCCAATTCCTTGAACAAAGGAACCACTTTTTCGACATCATAACCGTCATACTTTGCTTGTTCAATATTGACTTCTAACGGGGCTTCCCTGAGTATGGTAGCTAAATCCTTACTCATAAAAGCATCATCTTTATGGTTCGTTAGGTTTTCTTTTAATTTCTTCCCGGACACCCCATCTAAATGTTCGTAGACATTCTCAACCGTTTCAAATTGATGGAGTAGTTTTAGCGCCGTTTTCTCACCTACCCCAGGAACGCCAGGGATGTTATCTGAGGCATCACCCATCAACCCCTTAAGGTCAACAATTTGGTTGGGTTTCAGTTCATACTTATTGTACAGGGCCTCTAAATCGTAGTATTCCACTTCACTAATCCCTTTTCTGGTCAGTGCCACATGGGTGTGCTCCGATACGAGTTGGAGCATATCCTTATCTCCAGTAAACACTTTTGTGGTGAGGCCCTGAGTATCCGCTTGTTTCGTTAGCGTCCCAATAATATCATCCGCTTCATAGCCTTCTAATTCGTAACGTTCAATTGAAAACGCATCTAAGAGCTCACGGATGATCGGAAACTGCTCAGATAGCTCATTAGGGGATTTTTGGCGTTTGCCCTTGTACGCTTTGTAATCAGTATGTCTGAACGTGACTTTTCCTGCATCAAATGCGACGAGGATATGTGTAGGCTTTTCTTCTTCTAATATTCTTAAAAGCATTGTTGTAAAGCCGTAAACAGCATTGGTGTATACGCCTTTTTCGCTGCTTAACAGTGGCAAAGCATAAAAAGCTCGACTGGCAATACTATTACCGTCGATCAGTATCAATTTATTATTGGACATATTCTCACCTATCCTGGTTATTGGGTTATCATTTACTTACTAACATTATACCAACTAGAGGGGCCGAACAAAAGTACGAGAGGAAAGTTGTCCTAACAAAGAAGAAGTTCTTCTACAATCTGAAACACCTCTTTGTCGTGAGAGGTCATCGCTCTTCTCACTACTAAATTTAATCATGTGACCTAATGAATGGGATAACCATTTTTTTTATTTTATAGAAAAACATCATACCTTTTCATAGGGAAAAAGTATGATGTATGGGTGATTGTCATTTTGTTATTATTCTCCTTCACGTACAAATGCTTCGATGCGGCCCTTGATTTGATCTCGAACGGCGCGAAATTTGGCCATGACTTCTTCTTCCGACCCTTGTGCTTGGGCTGGATCATCAAAGCCCCAGTGCCAACGCTTAGCCTTAGGGTTATTTACCGCCGGGCAATGTTCGTCTGCATGACCACAAAGTGTAATGATATAATCCGCCTCTTGTAATGTTTGCTGTTCAATCACATCTGAAGTCTGGTCCGTGATATCAACATCAGCTTCTTTCATGACTTGTACAGCTCGAGGGTTAAGCCCATGTGCTTCTAAACCCGCCGACTTAACCTCGTATTTGTTCCCACCTACTGCTTCTAGAAAGCCGTGAGCCATTTGACTACGGCATGAATTACCCGTACACAAGAAATAAACGAGCGGTTTTGACATCTTTATCAATTCCTTTCCTTGGAGATGTTAGTATTATGATTCCTAAAGTTAAATGATTTTGGTTTCCTCTTCTTTTATTACCTTTAATCATACACAGCAGCATCAACCGATGATGAGCAACCCTTTACCATACGTAGCAGCTGCATCAACCGATGATGAGCAACCATACATAAAGACCCATCAAGGTTACGATCAGGGTTGGCACCGTTAAGATCACACCGACTTTAAAGTAGTACCCCCATGTAATCTTAACCCCTTTCTGAGCGAGCACGTGTAGCCATAATAGTGTTGCTAATGACCCTATGGGTGTAATCTTTGGTCCTAAGTCAGACCCGATCACGTTGGCGTAGATGAGTGCTTCTCTCACCATTCCTGTGGCCGTCGTCCCCTCAATCGCTAAAGCATTAATCATTACGGTTGGCATATTGTTCATCACGGAGGAGAGAATAGCGGCAACAAATCCCATGACCATCGTAGCCGCAAATAACCCTTGGTCCGCGGCCACCTGCAGCCACTGACCTAACATTTCCGTTAATCCTACGTTATGCAAGCCGTAGACAACCACATACATACCGATGGAAAAGACAACGACAGCCCAAGGTGCACCCTTGACGACCTCTTTGACTTTCATGGCATCGCTGTTTCTAGCTGCCAGCATAAAAATAACAGCCACTGTACCCGCGACAACTGAAACAGGGAGATGGAAGGATTCAGTGATTAAGTAGCCGACGAGCAATATACCGAGAATATACCATGATAATTTAAACAATCGTTGATCTTTTATGGCCTCACGAGGCTGTTTAAGGTGTGATAGGCTGTACTCTTTGGGTATCCCTTTACGGAAAAAGATATACAATACAGTTAAGCTTGCTGCTAGCGCAAAAAAGTTAGGAACAATCATGCGGGTTGCATACTCAATAAACCCAATGTCAAAAAAGTTGGCTGACACAATGTTAACGAGGTTACTCACAATTAAGGGAAGGGATGTTGTGTCTGCTATGAAACCACTGGCCATAACGAAGGGTATGACCATTTGTTCCTTAAACTGTAAGGCTCGGACTTGGGCTAAAACAATAGGCGTTAAAATCAATGCCGCACCGTCATTGGCGAAGAAGGCAGCCACTAGCGCGCCTAATAATACAATGTAAACAAACATAAGGTTCCCGCTACCCTTGGCGAGACGAGCCATATGCAAGGCAGACCACTCAAATAGTCCAATACGGTCTAAGATAAGAGATATTAATATAATGGCAACAAACGCTAACGTAGCGTCCCAAACGATGCCGGTCACCGTAATCACATCTTGAAAAGTGACAACTCCCAATAAAAGGGCCAGCAGCGCACCTCCCATCGCAGACCAGCCTATGGAAAGATTCCTCGGTTGCCAAATAACAAACAACAAAGTGATTAAAAAAACGATTATTGCAATCGTAGTCATACCAGCACTCCTTATCTCACAATTAGTCTACATCCTCTTGGCATACGAGCATGCCATTTTCATTTAAGGCTTGAATAGCCTGTGTCATATCTGGTAAATCATGTAAGAACTGCGTTGTGTCATGTAAGACATCCCTATTCAAGGAATAAAACACCCATTGCCGACGCCGTTCCTCTCGTACTAATCCTGTTTCTTTTAACCGATGCATATGTTTTGATATAGCCGGTTGCGAGATCTGAAAAATCGGTACTAGCTCACATATACAAAAATCCCTATGATTAAGAAGGGCCACCATTTTTAATCGCGTGGGGTCTCCTAGAGCCTTAAATCTCTTAGCCAGCGTTTCTATGGACACTTTCAACTCCACCTTTCTTCATCTTGCATCTTATTATAATATAACTATATGGTTATATACTAGTGGAATTTGAGATGTTGACTGAAATCTCTCATGCATTAGCTATTCCCTTTCAGTAACTAAGTCGCTTTAAACCAGTCGTTTAATGACATTACTTTTACACTAATCCTTTAGTACTGGATGACGATAAAAATGGACTGTAAATACACTCCCTTCACCTTCTACACTCTGGACGTCAATCTCACCATGATGCGCCTCCACGAGATGTTTGACGATCGCCAGACCTAATCCTGTTCCACCGGATTCACGACTTCTGTCCTTATCTACTCTGTAAAAACGTTCAAATATACGTGGGATCTCTTCCGCCTTGATTCCCACACCGGTGTCTTTAACGTCGACACTGTAACCTTTGTCCTTCCAAGGGTTAATATCAACGGTCACTTGCCCTTGTGGTGATGTATATTTAATCGCATTCGTGATGAGATTGAGCAATATTTGATAGAGACGGTCGCGGTCAGCTTTGATCATATAAACTTGATCCTGTTCATATGTCATCTGGAGATTGATCTCTTTTTCTTTTGCCTTTTCTAGCATAGATGGTTTTAAATCCTCGAGCACTTGCTTGATATCTACGTTTTCCCACTTAATGGAGAATCTGTTCTGTTCGATGTGGGATAAATGCAGTAAATCCTGGATCAACCGATACAAACGATCGGACTCTTTGTGAATAATCTCAAGAAACGCTTTGAGATGTTCCTCTGAATACATCGCACCTGATAATAAAGTCTCAGAGAAGCCCTTTATAGACGTTAAAGGGGTCTTTAACTCATGAGACACATTGGCTACGAAGTCTGCTCTGACCTGCTCTAGTTTTTTCAAATCTGTAATGTCATAAAAAAGAAGGACAATGCCTCTCGTTTTACCTTCTAGGTCTTTCACGGGTGCAACGGATAACTCAACTATTTTACGGTGTATCCCTTGATTCATCGTTAATTGATTTTTCACTTCATGATCCTTGGCGAAGGCATCTTTGACCATGGTGATAATATCTTCCGGGAGCGGGGCCTCGTAGTAAATCAAATTGACGTAATCTTGTTCCCATTGTAAGATGTCCTTGACTTTCTCATTGGTGATGGCCACTCTTCCTTTATGATTGATAAACATGAGACCACTTGCCATATGTCTAATGAGGGCTTGGAGCCGATTTTCGTTGACGACCTGTTCTTCTGTCGTTCTCTGCAACTGTTGGGCTAATTCGTTGGTGTTTGCCGAAAGGGCGTGTAACTCATTGCCCGTTTCCTGCGTATAGATTCTTCTCCAATAATAACCTTTAGTCAGGTCTTGGATCAAAGCAGTGATTTCATCCACCGGTTTCATGGTCTTACGTATGAGGTGATATATGAGAACAGAGAGAAAGACAAATGAGATGACAAAACTAACAATAATATAGTATTTACCTTTATCTGTTACCTCTTCTATAAGAGTCTCACCGATAAAATAAGCCAGACCGATGAGATTCAGCCCGATAATGAGTAAGATCGAGGCTGTTAATCGTAAAAATAAACTATTCACGTTTACCATTTCCTTCTAATTTATATCCTAAGCCACGTACCGTTTTTATGTATGAGGCCTCCATTTTGTCCCTAAGGTGAGAAATATGTACATCTACAATCCTCGTATCACCGACAAAGTCGTAATTCCATATGGCATTTAGAAGTTGTTCTCTTGTGAGCACCCTTCCCACGTGCTTGGCCATATAAAGTAATAATTCAAATTCCTTTGGCGTAAGGTCTAATTCTTTTCCCCGGAAATAAGCTTCATATTGTTCTTCATATATCATAAGTTTGCCTATTTCTATCGCCTTTGGTTTGTCCTCCACGACCGTATTTTGGGACCGTCTTAGTATAGCTTTGACACGAGCCACCACTTCTCTAGGGCTAAAAGGCTTTGTGATATAATCATCAGCCCCTAATTCCAAGCCTAGGATTTTATCTAGTTCTTCATCCTTTGCTGTGAGCATTAAGATCGGTATCGTCAGTTGTCTTTGTCTTAATTCTTTGCACACGTCGATGCCGTTTAATTTAGGTAACATAAGATCCAAAACCATGAGATCAGGTGATTCATGATTCACTTTTTCAAGCGCTTCCTCACCGTCAAAAGCCGTAATAACTTGGTATCCAGCTTGCTCTAGGTTAAATTGTAATAAGGTTACAATCGAATGTTCGTCGTCCACCACTAATATTCTTTGCGCCATCTCAAGTCCTCCCCACTTCTACTCTCCTTATTATCTACTGATCCATATCACTTTTATGTTTATCTTCTTTCTTATCACATTTTGATCATAATGAAAAGAACTTGTGCTCATTTGACTGTTTCATTTCATTTTATCAAAAATACGTTACAGCACTGTTAAGAAAAGTTTAAGCGTGTGTAAATCGTTTGACACACAAAAGCAACCTTTCGAGGTTGCTTTTCATTGGGATATATATTTATATCAAACTCATGTAGTATTCTTTGAAATATAAAGCATGATTGTACTTGAAGGTTCAAGCTTGATAGACGCCCTCTATGTTAAGGGTGAGTTTAATTTAATCTTTTAAAAGTTATCAAATGCATGGCGGGGAAGAGGTTTCAAAGGTTTAGGAGGAGAAACATTGACTTTACCTGTGAGTACAACTCTTTGGTCTTGATCAACAATTCGCGTAGAGAATGTGACTTCGTTAGCATCCGTATCGCAAGCAATAACCTCTAGTTTGATATGTATGTCAGCGTAATGATAAAGCACTTCGGGGTAGTCTACTTTTGTCGACAGGATGACTGAGCCCGGGCCTGGAACGTGTTTATTAATACAGCTGTAGAGTAAACCAATCAGCATAACATGGGGAACAATAGGTTTTTGAAAAGAGGTTTGTTCAGTGTAGCTGTGCTGGATGTACATGGGGTTAATATCATCTGATAACCCTAGGTATACGAGTATATCTTTGTCGTCTATTTTTTGATTAATTTCAAACAAATCGCCCACCTGTATGCGGTCTATATACTGTCCAACTTGTCTCTTTTTTCCAAGTAGCATAATTCGGCCTCCTTAGCTTTCCTAAAATGATACACCTCAGAAGTTTTGTAAACGCTTACAATAATTTGTTCAAATCATACCACGTTCTGTACCATTCGTAAAGTACCCAGGTTTTGATGATGACCCCTCCTTCGCCACTCGAGCTTCGCTCATAGGTTGCTTCGCAGGGCTCACCATCTTCCACCTTTGCAAAAAAAGACCCCAAGGGTTCTTGCCCTTGGAGTCTTCTCTTCCAGTTTCACCTGTGTGAGAATGGATTGAGTTTTCGGCTTTTTAGTTCTCGCCTTTTTTGAGTACTTCCATGACGTTCCGAACTGAATCGGCGGACTTTCCTAACGCTTGTTTCTCTTCCTCTGTGAGATCAAGTTCAATGACTTTTTCAATTCCATCTCCACCTAAAATGGTCGGTACGCCTAGATATAATCCGTCAAATCCATACTCACCTTCTAAGAAAGCAATAGAAGGTAGGATTCTCTTCTTATCTTTTAGGATGGCCTCAACCATTTGCACAATAGATGCTGCTGGTGCGTAGTAGGCACTTCCATTGCCAAGGAGGTTGACGATTTCTCCGCCACCTTTTCTCGTACGCTCAACGATCGCATCAAGTCGGTCCTTAGAGATGAGCTTTTCGAGAGGTATACCACCCGCATAGGAATAACGGACAAGGGGTACCATATCATCACCATGACCACCTAGAACAAATCCAGTCACATCTTCAACGGACACATTTAGTTCTTGAGCGACAAACGTGCGGAAGCGAGCAGTATCTAACACACCGGATTGACCGATGACACGGTGCTTCGGAAATCCAGACGTTTTGTACACGGTATAGGTCATGGCATCGACTGGGTTCGTAAGGACAACAATTAAACAGTCTGGAGAGTATTTGACGATTTGTTCAGTCACAGACTTCATAATGGATGCGTTCGTATTAACCAAGTCATCACGACTCATCCCAGGTTTACGCGCAATCCCAGCTGTAATGACAACGATGTCTGAACCGGCCGTATCTTCATAATTGCTGGTACCCACAATATTGGCATCATACCCTTGGACAGGTCCCGCTTCGGCCATATCCAATGCTTTACCTTTTGTTGGGTTCTCCATTTGTGGAATATCGACTAATACGACATCCCCTAATTCCTTCTGAGCTAACATAAGGGCTGTTGTTGCCCCTGTAAAACCACTACCAATGACTGAAACCTTTCGACGTTGAATAGCCACTTAACCAACTCCCTTATTCTTTTTTGTCTCCTCTGAGAGGCTAAATCCTAGAGATTTTTGATGAGTTCATCAGCAAACTCAGAACATTTCACTTCCGTTGCACCATCCATTAGGCGAGCAAAATCGTATGTGACAACCTTAGAAGCGATCGTTTTTTCCATTGAACGCATGATAAGGTCAGCTGCCTCTTTCCACCCAAGATGACGAAGCATTAATTCTCCAGAGAGCAGGACAGAAGAAGGGTTCACTTTGTCTAAGCCTGCATATTTTGGTGCTGTACCGTGCGTTGCTTCAAAGATAGCATGGCCTGAATCATAGTTGATGTTGGCACCCGGTGCGATCCCGATACCACCAACTTGAGCCGCTAGTGCATCAGAAATGTAGTCACCGTTAAGGTTCATTGTTGCCACGACATCAAACTCAGCCGGGCGAGTGAGGATTTGTTGTAAGAAGATATCTGCAATCGCATCTTTGACAATGATCTTCCCTTCCTCTTCTGCTTTAGCTTGCGCTTGATCTGCTGCTTCCCGACCTTTCTCTTCCACAATCTTGTCGTATTCAGCCCAAGTGAATACTTTATCTCCGTATACGCGTTCTGCTAACTCATAACCCCAGTTCTTAAAGGCGCCCTCAGTAAACTTCATGATGTTCCCTTTGTGAACGAGCGTGACACTCTTACGGCCATTCTCTAATGCATAGTCGATAGCGCCACGAACGAGTCGCTCTGTACCTTCAGAGGATACTGGTTTAACCCCAATGCCTGAAGTCTCAGGGAAACGGATTTTATCTACTCCCATTTCATCACGTAAGAAAGCGATGACCTTCTTCACTTCTTCAGACCCAGCTTGCCATTCAATACCCGCATAGATGTCTTCTGTGTTTTCACGGAAAATCGCCATATCTACAAGCTCGGGTTGACGTACGGGTGAAGGAACACCTTCAAAATAGCGTACAGGGCGTAAACAAGTATAGAGATCCAACTCTTGACGGAGAGCAACGTTTAATGAACGAAATCCGCCACCAATCGGTGTCGTCAACGGCCCTTTAATCGCGATGAAATACTCACGAATCGCTTCGAGTGTATCTTCAGGTAACCAAGATTGGTACGTGTTATTTGCTTTTTCACCGGCAAAAACTTCATACCAGGCAATTTTTTTCTCTCCGTTGTAGGCTTTCTCAACAGCGGCATCAAGGACACGGGATGCGGCTGCCCAAATATCAGGACCCGTACCGTCTCCTTCTATGTATGGGACAATCGGGTTATTAGGGACAATTAGATTCCCTTTGGTGTCTACTTTGATTCTTTCCCCTTGAGTAGGTGGTTGAAACTGCTTGAAGTTAGGCATGATTTTCTCCCTCCATTACACTTTTAACAATTTTGACACTAATCTTATTTTAACAAAAAAAAGTCTAGACGTAAGGACTTGCACTAAATTAAGTTCGATAAGGTCATAGTCAAGGTCAATAACGCGCTCGAACCACCCTATACTCCGTAGTTAAGACAGGATGACGGCATGACTTTCTGTAGAGTATAGGATGGCTCTCTATCAATCTATGAAAATGTTGGTAAACGTTAACGCTTACTTTTTGAAAAAAAAATCTACTTTTTCGCTATCTATGAACGTTGATCAATAGAGATATACTTTTGTTGTTGCGGTCCTACATAGTCCGCACGTGGACGAATCAAACGGTTGTTCGAATATTGCTCTAAGATATGCGCAATCCATCCAGAGGTACGTGAGATAGCAAAGATCGGTGTGAATAGGTCACGTTGAATGCCAAGGCTGTGGTAGACCGATGCGGAGTAGAAATCTACATTTGGCAGTAGTCCTTTCTCTCTTTCTACCACTTCATTTACTTTCAAGGACATCTCATACCATTTTGTTTCACCCGTAAGTGTTGTCAGCTGTCTAGACATTTCTTTTAGATGTTTCGCACGCGGGTCGCCGTCCTTATATACACGGTGTCCAAAGCCCATAATTTTTTCTTTGTTGCTTAGAGCATTTAGGATATAACCTTCTGCCTTGTCTACTTCCCCAATCTTCTCCAAAGTAGACATGACTTGTTCGTTCGCTCCACCGTGTAATGGTCCTTTTAAAGCGCCAATTGCAGCTGTTACCCCAGAAAATATATCTGATAAAGTGGCAACAGTGACGCGAGAAGTAAAGGTAGATGCGTTGAATTCATGGTCAGCATGAAGAACGAGTGCTTTATTAAAAGCTTCTATCGATATCTCTGAAGGTTCTTCACCAGTAAGCATGTATAAAAAGTTGGCTGCGAATCCCAGATCTGAACGTGGCTCAACGGGTTCTTTGCCTTCTCTTAATCTAGCAAAGGTAGTCACAATCGTGCTTATCTTGGCCTGAAGTCGAACCGCCTTACGATGGTTTGCTGCTTCGTCCATGACTTCTGCTTCTTCATCATATAATCCTAAAGCAGATACAGCCGTACGAAGGGCTCCCATCGGATGGATGTTCTTAGGAAACAAGCGAATTTGATCAATTACTTCCTGTGGAATGGAAGCATTCTCTGACAAGTCTTTCTTTAATTGATCAAGCTCACTTGTGTTTGGCAATTTGCCGTACCACAGTAAAAAGATGACTTCTTCAAAGCTAGCATGGTTTGCCAGATCGTCAATATTGTAGCCACGATACGTCAGTACGCCATCAATGATTGAACTTACTGAAGATTCAGCAGCAACAACACCTTCTAATCCACGAGTACTCATTAGGCATCTCTCCTTTTCTTTAATCTATCCAACTGTCAACATATAGAAATCTACGCTCCGGTAGGATTTTCTACATAATAGTATAAATTATTTGACAGTGTTTGTGAACGTTTGTTCAGGCAATCAGTTGAATCGCTTTCATTAAAAGATAAGCAATTCCAGCTCCAATCAAAGGTCCCACGGCGACCCCTTTCAAAAAAGCGACCGCTAAAATTGTTCCCAGAACTAAAGCCATCGTGACCTGCGGGTCATCTGAGAGTAAACGTACACCATAAGCACCAAGCATCGCAACGGCAACACCGGATACAAGTGCCACAACCCCATATGTCGATTTCATTGAATCCCATAAATCATAAAGCGTGATTTGCCCCGTGGCTATCGGAACAAGGATGGCAACCGTAATGACAGTGACACCCAAATTAATCCCCTGTCCTTCAAGAAACGGAAAAGCTTTTTGTCCTAAACCTGTGATGCGCAGGAAAAACAAGAATAGCACCGCAATGATAATGGATTGATTTTTTCCTATTAATCCAATAATGAGCAGTAATAGTAAAAACAATGAAGGACTAGAGAGTGGCAATGGAGTCGCTTCCTTTCTGTTCAAACTAAGGTGAGATAAAATATAACCAATATGAAATCGTTTACTTTATTTGCCAATAGCTTGGTCAGGTGTATTTTAATACATTTTAGCATATTTTTTATCGATTGTCTTCTTTAGTGCATGCGCTTGGATGAGTGATGTCTCTCTACTGAATATCCTTCTAATCATCATGCCTATAAAACCAAAAGGGAATACTGCTCGTTATCACTTTTAAACACCTCACTCGATGCTAAAAAATAATGATAAACATTGTGCTTTACTATAAAAAAAGGTAAAATTTACATTAGTAAAGGTTTATTTTAGGGGGCATTGTATGAGCAAATCGTTTTGGCTTGCAGTACTCAGATCTATCATTGTTTTATTGACTATCGTGGCAGCACTTGGTGTAGCTTATTATGTTCTCCCTTTGATTTACCCCTTTATTATCGGTATACTTTTTGCCTTAATTTTTAATCCGTTTGTGAGTGTTTTAGAGCGGCGGGCCAAGTTTCCACGATGGCTTGCGGTCACGGTTGCAATCATATTATTATTAGCTGTCCTGTCAACGATCGTGACACTGGTCATTTTAGAAATTGTGGCCGAAGTTAATAGACTGAGCGAAACCTTACCCGGCTATGTTGAAGAATATGTCATACGTATACAAGACTTTGTGCTTAATGATCTACTTGTATTCTATGACCAATTTACTGCTTTTTATAGCTCTTTGGAACCAGATGTACAACAGTCGATTGAAGAAGAAACCCAGGAACTGGCCAATCAAGCGGCAACCATGGGTAAGGATGCGGTGCAATCTGTCTTTAACGGTGTCTTAAACTTTATCGGTTCAGTCCCTAATATGGCGACCGCTTTTATTATCTCGTTATTGGCCTCGTTTTTCATCAGTAAAGATTGGCCTAGTCATATTCGAAATTATGTCAACATCGTTCCTGAAGGTATCAGACATAGAACGGGAGCTGTATTTAAAGATCTAAAGAAAGCGTTGTTCGGGTTTGTGAAAGCCCAGTTGACACTTATATCTATCACATTCGTCATCGTTTTGATTGGCTTTTTCATCTTACGTATTGAGTATGCTCTGACCCTCGCTCTGATCATAGGTGTCGTCGATTTACTCCCTTACTTAGGAACCGGACTCGTATTTATACCTTGGATTGTTTATTTATTCATCAATGGCGATTACTCACTCGTCATTGGTTTATCCATTTTATACGGGATCGTTGTCATACAGAGACAGATGATGGAGCCTAAGATTTTAGGAACGAACGTGGGATTAGACCCACTTCTAACCCTCATTGCTCTCTTTGTCGGATTCAAGTTATTCGGCATGCTCGGCTTAATCATAGGACCTGTGAGTATGGTCATTCTTGGTGCGTTACATCGCGCCGGTGTGTTTAAGGATATATGGACGTTTATTAAAGGTAAATCTTAAAACTGTTGTTACATCGATGAAGGGGCTTTGTTAGCCTCTTCATTTTTAAGACAAGCCCTATTAAACGTCCTTTATCATAACTTCTGTGTTCACTTCTTAGTCTCAAACATAATGGAAAACAAATTTGGTTACTAGGGAGGAGAATCTAATGTTACCGACACGCAGAATGACATTATTGTTTACCTTATTATTGGTTATTGCTCTAAGTTCAAGCCCAGTGGCTCCTTACGCTGCTAACGATCAGGTGATCACAGAGACGCAAACACAAGCTTCAATGGCTGAGCAACTTAATGAAGTGCTCGACGATCCAAGGTTGAAAGGTGCACTCGCTGGTGTAAGCGTCAGGTCGGCTGAGACAGGTGAGATATTGTACGCGCACCAGGATCAAATAAGAATGACGCCAGCATCCAATCAAAAGTTACTCACTGGAGCAGCCGCTCTAAACACCCTCGGCCCAGACCACACTTTTGAAACGCTCGTCCTTACCGATGGTGAACTTCGCGGGAACGTCTTGCACGGCAATCTATATTTAAAAGGAAAAGGGGATCCTACACTATTAAAGGAAGATTTTGAACACTTTGCAGAAGCCTTGAAAGAGCAAGGGATCGAATCGGTTAAAGGAGATCTCGTTGGAGACGACACTTGGTATGATGACGTCAGACTCTCTCAAGATTTAGCTTGGGATAATGAAAGCAGTTACGCCGGCGCACAAGTGTCAGCCCTCAGCGCTTCCCCTAACGATGATTATGATGCAGGAACGGTTATAGTGGAGGTCCACGCTTCGGAGATAGAGGAACCGACGGAAGTTAAAGTCGTACCTCAAACGGAATATGTTAATATTATTAATCGTACTGAAACGGTTGAAGAAGGTGGTCCTAGGAAAATCTCGGTATATCGTGAACATGGTACGAATGATATTATCGTAGAAGGTACCATGCCGACAGATGGGTTCCGATACCGAACATGGGTGAGTGTATGGGAACCCACGGGTTACGCCCTTGATTTATTCCAGCAGTCTTTAGCACAGACGGGCATTCGCATAATGGGTAAGGAGAATGCGTTAGGTCCAACGCCTGAAGGTACACAAACGTTGGTATCACATGAATCCATGCCCTTATCAGAGTTGTTTATCCCCTTCATGAAGTTGAGTAACAATGGACATGCGGAGATATTAATTAAGGAAATGGGTAAGCAGGTACATGATGAGGGAAGCTGGCCTAAAGGCTTACAAGTGGTGTCAGATTACCTAGAGGATATTGGCCTTGACGCTGAAGGTATCCGCTTAAGAGATGGATCTGGTATGTCACATCTCAATATGGTTCCAGCTCAGGCTTTAACGGAATTACTGTATCTTATTCAAGACGAGCCTTGGTATGACGTTTTCCTCGAAGGATTACCTGTTGCGGGTGAAAGTGACCGTATGGTTGGGGGGACTTTGCGTAACAGAATGGGCGATACACCTGCTGACGGTAATGTAATCGCAAAAACAGGGTCATTAACGGCAAAAACATCATTGTCAGGCTATGTGACAACAGCAGATGGCCATGATCTCACTTTCGCCGTCTTGTTTAACAATTATATGAGCAACAGTCCTAAAGATTTGGAAGACGAAATCGCTGTTCGTTTAGCATCCATCACACTTGAGCAGTAGATGAGTGACGTTAAAAACCCCCATTACTTTTGGAATGGCTAGCTTTAGTTATGAGGCACTAAAAAAGTCCTGTATTGACAGGACTTTTTTAGTCTCTATTTTATCTCCTAATGAGTATAAAACGACCGGATTGTATCCATTTGTCAAATAATTTTTTCAGCCAGGCTTTAAATACGTTCCGAGTATACGGTATTAACAATAGAAAGCCTACAGCATCTGTGAAGAAACCAGGGGTGAGTAAGACGGCACCACCAAATAAGATACATACACCATCTAATAGTGCTTGTCCCGGTACCTGTCCTCTCGTCATTTGCATTCTCACAAGCTGAAGGGTCTGGAGTCCTTCTCTCTTAGCTAGCCATGCCCCTAAAACGCCTGTTGAAATCACAAGCCCAATCGTGTACCATGCGCCAATCCATTTTCCCACCGTGATGAGAAACCATAGCTCTACGACTGGAACAACAATCATAAGGAATGCGAGTAGCTTAAACATTCATCCAACTCCTTTATATGAGTTGTTTGATCAAGTGATGCAGTTCCTTATTCACCTTCTGTACGGGTGTGGGGCGAAAATCAAGGTTTGTAAAACAGTGGGTGGTCTGCCCCGAAACGAGCAGTTTTTCACCTTTCTTAATATCGTAGCTAAAAGTGATGCGCACACCTTTGTAGGACTCGATAGCCGTATGCACGGCAATCAAATCATCATAGCGTGCTGGTTGATGATACTTCACATTCACTTCTAGTACGGGTAGCATAAGTCCCAAGGTTTCAACCTCTTTGTAATCCATCCCTTGCTCTCGTAAGAATTCGGTACGCCCAACCTCGAACCAGTTCACGTACTTGGAATGATGAACAACACCCATCTGATCCGTTTCCTCATACCTTACTCTTAAAGTGCTTACGTGTGTTTGCTTCATGACATCACCTTGATCATGTTAAACGTCTTTTATAATACTTTAGCATGACCTGTATAGATATGTCCACGTAGAGCATCCACTGTGATTTCGTCACCATCCTTGAAAGTGGTGGTTGCATTATCAACACCTACGATGACAGGTACACCAACGTTTATTCCGACAACAGCAGCATGAGACGTTAATCCGCCCTCTTCAGTGATGACGGCTGCGCACTGTTCGAGCGATTCAATCATGTCCTTGTCCGTTCCAACGGTGACAAGAATAGACCCAGGTGTCATCTTCGCTTTCGCTTCTGCGGCATCCTTGGCGACAACCACTTTACCCGTTACAGCTTTTTTACCGATACCTTGTCCTTTAGCGGCGATATCCCCTACCACATGAATTTTCATCAAATTCGTCGTGCCAGACTCGCGAACCGGAACCCCTGCCGTAATCACGACGAGATCGCCATGCTTAACGAAACCGGTTTGAACGGCACTATCCACTGAGCTATCTAGCATTTCATCTGTAGAATGTACATGATCGGCTAAGACAGGGTGTACCCCCCAAACTAGTGCTAATTTGCGCACCACTTTTTCATGATTAGTCACAGCAATGATGCAAGATTTAGGACGGTATCTAGACACCATTCTTGCTGTATAGCCACTTTCAGTTGGTGTGAGAATGGCCGCCGCATCCAAATCTAGTGCAGCATTACAAACCGCTTGACTAATAGCCCCGGTAATCGAATTCTGCTGCTCAACATCGCGATGCATCATCCACTCTCTATACTCGATTGCTGCCTCTGTACGTTCTGCTATTTTGGCCATTGTTTTCACTGATTCTAGTGGATAATCGCCTGCTGCTGTTTCTCCAGACAGCATAACGGCATCCGTTCCATCAAATATAGCATTGGCAACATCCCCGACTTCGGCACGTGTAGGTCTAGGATTTCTCTGCATGGAGTCTAACATTTGGGTCGCTGTAATAACGGGCTTGCCTACCTCGTTACACTTTTTAATCATGGCCTTCTGCATGAGGGGAACATCTTCAGCTGGTACTTCCACACCTAGGTCACCGCGTGCGACCATAATGCCATCTGCCACTTCTAGAATTTCATCGAGATTGTCGTAGCCTTCTTGGTTTTCGATTTTGGCGATAATCTGAACATCTTCCTGTTCCTCTTCTTCTAGTATCTTGCGAATCTCTAGAATGTCACTCGCTTTACGTACAAAAGAAGCGGCTATAAAATCAATCCCCTGGGATAAACCAAAACGAATGTCATTTTCGTCTTTCTCCGTAATGCCAGGTAAGTTTACCGACACACCAGGAACGTTAACACCCTTACGGCTTTTCAGTTCCCCACCGTTTAGGATCGTTGTTATAATGTCTGTGCCCTCTATCTTTTCAACCTGTAACTCAATCAGTCCATCATCAATGAGAATTTTTGAGCCCGGGTTAATGTCGTTCACCAGACCCGTGTAGGTGACAGAGATACGGTTAGCATTACCTTTGATGTCCTCTGTTGTTACGACTAAAGTATCGCCTTCTACTAATTCAATAGGCTCTTGTTCTAAGACACCCGTTCGTATTTCAGGTCCTTTGGTATCCAATAAGATGGCAACGTTTTTGCCTGCTTCATCGATGGCTTGTCTAATGTTTTGGATCCTCTGGCCATGTTCATCGAAATCCCCATGGGAAAAATTAAGTCTTGTAACATTCAACCCTGCCTCAAAAAGTTGCTTTAATGATGCAACCGATTCACTTGCAGGACCTATCGTCCCGACAATTTTTGTCTTTCTCATTATACCTACCCCTTTTTATATGGATAATTCTCTTGCTAACTTACATAAAGAATGGTCCACGGTATGCTTTCGTTCTAACGCTTCAGAAATATTTGTTGCGACTTCTTTATTCTGTTGTAAGCCCACCATGATGCCTTTTTGTCCTTGAAGGAGTTGCTCAACGGCATACGCTCCTAAACGACTCGCTAGCACACGGTCAAAGGCTGTTGGGGTTCCCCCACGTTGGATATGCCCCAGTACGGTCACACGACATTCTAGGCCCGTTTTGTCTGTGATTTGGTGACCTACATCCATACCGCTACCGATACCCTCAGCTACAACAATAATACTATGTTTTTTCCCGCGATCATAGCCACGGTTCAAACGACTCACAACATCGTCGATCGTGAAATCTTCTTCAGGGATGAGTATCGTTTCAGCCCCATCCGCTAAACCGGACCACAGTGCGAGGTCTCCGGCATCTCGGCCCATCACTTCGATGATAAACGTACGCTCATGGCTGGTAGCTGTATCTCGAATCTTATCTATTGCTTCAATGACGGTGTTTAACGCTGTGTCAAAACCGATGGTGAAATCCGTACAAGGGATGTCGTTATCGATTGTACCTGGTACCCCTACAGCTGCAATTCCTTTCTCACTTAACTTCTCAGCCCCTTTGAAGGAACCATCACCGCCAATGACAACTAATCCCTCAATGCCATTAGCTTTCAGATTTTCAATCGCTTGATACTGTCCTTCATCCGTTTTGAACGTCTCACTTCTAGCCGTGCCTAATATGGTTCCACCTCGGTGAATAATATCTCCAACGGAGCCAACATCAAGTGTTTCTATATTGTTATTCATTAATCCATGGTATCCACTATATATACCACTGACTTGTACACCGTGGTAAAGGGCTTTACGTACAACCGCCCTAATGGCCGCGTTCATACCAGGAGAATCTCCTCCACTTGTTAAAACGCCAATTTTTTTCATTTATACTCACCTCTTAAAAACGTCATATGTATTGGTTAATACATCATTTTATACATAAATAAAGACATACAAGACATACCTTTATACTTTATCATTCTCTATTTCCTCTTACAATAGACACTTTCTCATAGAAAAATGCTTCTGGTCAACAGAAGCATTTTGTACTATTACACCTGCATGTTGTAATCGCTTACATCGCTAATTTCTCCGATTTTTTTAAACTTTTCATAGCGAGAAGTCACTAACTCTAATTGAGAAAGGTCGTTTAACTCATCTAATGCAGATTGAATATATGATTTTATGGATTGTGCTTGTTGTTCTAAGTTGTGATGGGCGCCTCCCTGAGGTTCAGGGATCACCCCTTCAATGACACCCATTTCAAGTAAGTCACCGGCGGTGATCCTCATTGCCTCAGCCGCTCTTTGGGCCTGCGAAGCGTCTTTCCAAATAATAGCTGCTGCCCCCTCAGGCGAGATGGTAGAGTACACTGCATTTTCTAACATATAAATATGATTACCAATGCTTATGGCTAACGCACCACCACTACCACCTTCGCCTATGACGATACATATAATTGGCACTTCAAACCCGGCCATTTCACGTAGGTTTCTAGCGATCGCTTCACTCTGTCCTCTCTCTTCTGCGGCAATACCCGGAAAAGCACCAGGAGTGTCTATAAAAGTCACAATGGGACGTTTAAACTTATTAGCTTGTTCCATTGCCCTTAGCGCTTTACGGTAACCTTCCGGGTGTGGCATCCCAAAGTTTCTAGCGATATTATCTTTGGTGTCTTTACCTTTTTGGTGCCCGATAACGGTCACTGGCTGGTCCCCTAATTTGCAAATCCCTGTAATGATGGCACGGTCATCTCCGTGAAGTCGATCTCCATGTACCTCTACAAAAGAGTCGAAGATCTGTTCTATATAGTCCAATGTGGTCGGACGTTGAGGGTGACGGGCAATCTGAATCCGCTGCATAGGCGTCAGATTTCCGTAGATTTCTTTTGCTAAGTTACGGGCTTTTTCCTCTAACCGATTAATCTCTTCTGTAAAGTCGATATCCTTTTCATCCGTGAATTGCTGTAGCTCCTCGATTTTATTCCTTAATTCCACTAAAGGTCGTTCAAAAGATAAATCTCCTGCCATCAATTTCACCTCCTACCTTAGCTCGCATGTATGTCTAAGATTGTAGCCAAACGTTCTCTCAATAGAGCGCGTTTAACGACCATGTCTAATTGTCCGTGATTCAATTGAAATTCCGCCGTCTGGAAGTCATCTGGTAACTTCTGGCGTATCGTTTGCTCTATGACACGCCGTCCGGCAAAACCTATTAGAGCCTGTGGTTCAGCTATATTGTAATCACCTAACGAAGCAAATGAAGCGGAAACGCCACCGTATGTTGGGTGAGTTAGAACAGAAATAAACAGGCCACCCTGACGGTCAAGCTGTGACAGCGCTGCACTTGTTTTTCCCATTTGCATTAAGCTCAATATCCCTTCCTGCATTCTCGCCCCACCAGAAGCCGAAAATAATATAAATGGCCTTTTGTTTACAATGGCACTCTCGATGGCGCGCGTAATCTTCTCTCCTACGACTGATCCCATACTCGCCATAATAAATCTAGAGTCCATGACACCAATCACAACAGGCAATCCCTCAATCTGAGCTTCGCCTGTTACGACTGCCTCATTCAATCCTGTCTTGTCCATCGTACTTTCTAATCGCTCCTGATACTCGGGAAACTCTAAGGGGTCTTTGGACGTGATAGCCTTGTCATACTCGACAAAGGTACCCTCATCCACTATCATCTGAATTCTTTCCCCAGCCGTGAGAGGGAAGTGATAACCACAATTGGCGCAAACTTTCAGGTTCTTTTCCAATTCTTTCTTATATAGGATTGTACCACACTGTTTACATTTCACCATCAACCCTTCAGGTATATCCTTTTTCGCTTGTTCCGACGGGATGGTGGCATACTTACGCTTCTGTTTTTTATTAAATAAATCTTTTAACACATGAACACCTCACATGTTGCTTCTTTTTTCATTTTAATGGAGGATCGAGCTTAAGACTTCCTTAATTTCCTCTAGCTCGGCTTCAGGTACTAATATCTCAAACTGTTTGCCATGCTGACTAGGTTTTACTTTAACAAGAAAGCCCTCTTCTGCTAGACGGTCTTGGATTCGTTCTGCGATTTTTTCACTAGGAGCTATGTAAATCGCCGTCCACATGTACTGATTCCTCCTTAGCAACGACTATAAATCTAAGTTATCATAACATAGATGATTACGCGTCTTCAATCATCGCTAGCTGTCTCGTTTTCTCAGCCACCGAGTCTGGATCCACCTGTCTTCTCGCTACACCTGTTTCCATGGCAGCCTTGGCCACAGCCGCTGCTACTGCTGGCGCGACACGTGTATCGAATGGAGCAGGGATAACATAGTCTTCCGTTAGCTCTCCCTCGCTGATCAATTCCGCAATCGCATAGACTGCTGCGATTTTCATTTCTTCATTTATATGTGTGGCATAGACATCTAATGCACCACGGAAGATACCAGGAAAGGCCAGTACGTTATTGACTTGATTGGCAAAATCAGAGCGACCTGTTCCGATCACCCTAGCCCCTGCTTTTTTTGCATCCTCAGGCATAATCTCAGGATCTGGATTAGCCATGGCAAAAATGATAGGATCCTCGTTCATACTCTGGATCATCTCTTCAGTTACTGCACCCGCAACGGATACTCCTACAAAAACGTCCGCCCCTTGCATCGCATCCGCTAATGTCCCTTCTTGGCGATTATGATTCGTCATTTTGGCCACTTGTTCCTTGATATTGTTCATCCCTTGGGGTCTGCCCTCATAAATAATGCCCTTAGAATCACATAGTAGAATGTCCTTAACGCCCATACGGATGAGTAATTTAATAATGGCAATGCCCGCTGCACCTGCACCATTAGCCACAACTTTAATCGACGATAGGTCCTTGCCTACAACTTTAAGGGCATTCACCAACCCAGCTAGCGTTACAATCGCTGTCCCGTGTTGGTCATCATGGAATATCGGAATGTTCGTTTCTTTCTTCAAACGCTCCTCAATCTCAAAGCAGTTAGGTGCAGCAATATCTTCAAGGTTCACTCCTCCAAAAGTCGGTTGGAGAAGTTTAACTGACTCCACAATTTTGTCTACGTCGGTCGTATCTAGACAAATTGGAAACGCATCCACACCAGCGAAGGACTTAAAAAGTACAGCTTTCCCTTCCATAACTGGCATAGCCGCAGCAGGTCCAATATTCCCTAGGCCCAATACTGCAGTCCCATCCGTGACGACTGCAACCATATTCCCCTTCATCGTGTACTCATACACGTTCTTAGGAGTGTCAAATATCTCTTTACACGGTTCAGCCACTCCAGGGGAGTACGCCAAACTAAGATCCTTTGCATTTTTTACAGAGATTTTAGACTTAACGGCTAATTTACCTTGGTTCTTCCTATGTAAGTGCAACGACTCTTCTCTAGTGGTGGCCACTTACTTTCACTCTCCTTTTATGGATGACTTGCCTAGCATTGAGCGATAAAATTATCTATACATTTATTATAGCAGATTATTTCCTACTCATTATACCAGATCATAAATCTATGTAAATAAAGGGGAGCAGACATTTTATGCTTCCCCTTTTCTTTTAACGATCGCACTCTCCTCTTCTCCTAACATGTGGTTTATGGTCTGTATGAATCCTTTATCCACACTGACGTTATATTCCTGCGCCAACAGGACAGTCTTTTTATTTTTCTCATAATGTAGGTAGACCGGCGTATGTCCATCATTTTCTTTCAACAATCGCTGTAATGAAACGAGGATAGAGGATGCGGTCCGTTTTGGTATTTTAATAAATAACGCTTGTTCTACCTTGTCCGTTGTTGGTGTCTGCTGTTGAGGATGTTCCTTCTGTTTTTTTATTAAATCTTGAACCTTTATGGCCCGATGAGTAATGAGCTGTAAGCCTTCTTCACGTTGCTTTGGTTCTATTTTTCCTTCAACAAATATGAGTTGACCTTCTTCGTATCGTGCGGGAGATTGTTGATAAACCTGAGGAAAAACCACTAATTCCAGTTCACTGCCGTGATCTTCAAGGGTCACAAAAGCCATCGCCTGACCTTTTTTGGTGGTAATTTTACGTATGTTTTGAACCATTCCCGCCGTTCGCACCTTAACCTCCGTCGGTGACGTTATATCTGCCAATGGTGTCCATTGATACTGTCGCAGCTGGTCACGATACGGATCTAGAGGGTGGCCTGAGAGATAAAAACCTAGGACTTCTTTTTCAGCTTTTAATTGCTCTATAGGGGCGTAAGGTGGGACATCAATCCAAGGGTAGTCATCCGGAATCTCATCAGCAAAGAAAAACAGTTGGTCACTGTCTCTTAATCCTTGCGCTTGCTCAGCCATATCGAGAATATCATCAAGATTCGCCAGTGCTTGGGCGCGATGCATACCTAAGTCATCACAAGCACCGCTCATAATAAGGGACTCTATAACCCTTCGGTTACATATCTTTAGGTTAACCCTTTGGCAAAAATCTAACATGTTTTGAAACGGGCGTTTGCTCCGTTCTGCTAAAATTTCCTTAATAGCGGCATAACCGACATTTTTAATGACACTTAAACCGATTCGGATCTGATCGTGCTCCACGGTAAACCCAGCCTGACTATGCTGTACAGACGGAGGTAAAACTTTGATCTGTCGTCTAGAAGCCTGAGATAGATAATCAGCCACTTTCTCAGTCGCACCAATGGACGTCGATAATAGAGAGGCAAGAAACGCAACAGGGTAATGCGCCTTTAAATAGGCAAGCTGATAGGCAATCACGGCATAAGCGGCTGAATGCGAACGGTTAAAACCGTAATCAGCAAAGCGAACAATCAGGTCATACACGTGCTCAGCCACATGTTTATTATATCCTTGTTGTAGACACCCTTGTACGAAATGCGTTCTCTCTTGCTCTAAAATTTCCCTTTTTTTCTTACCCACTGCACGACGTAAAAGATCTGCTTCTCCGAGTGAGAACCCGGCCATTGATGAAGCGATTTGCATGATTTGCTCTTGGTAAACGATGATTCCGTAAGTATCCTCCAAGATAGGCTTGAGGTCCTCATGCGGGTATTCAACATCCGTCCTTTTGAATTTGGCGTCTATGAATAAAGGTATATTCTCCATCGGCCCTGGTCTGTACAACGCTAATACGGCTATGACATCCTCAAATGAAGATGGTTGTAACCGGCGGAGAACACTCCTCATGCCCGCTGATTCTAACTGAAAAACGCCCGTGGTATCGCCTTCGCTTAAAAGCTGAAATGTGGCTTCATCCTGAAATGATATGTGATCTAAGGCCAACGCTTCTTCTTGTGGCTTACCTTGGTTAATAATGTGTAATATTTCTTCTAGTAAAGAAAGATTTCGCAAGCCTAGAAAATCCATCTTCAGTAACCCAATATCCTCTAAGTCCTCCATAGCATACTGCGTTAATGGCACCCCTTCGTGACCTTCTTGTAAGGGGACATACTCTGGTAATGGGTCCTTAGAAATCACCACGCCTGCTGCATGAGTTGAACTATGTCTTGCCGTCCCTTCTAGTTGAACGGCGATGTCATACAAATGTTTAATGCGTTCATCCTCGTTTATTAACGCTTGTAGCTCGCTCGACTCGGCTCGGGCACGCTCCAATGTCACGCCTAATCCACTGGGCACACTTTTAGCGACTTTATTAATAAGTGGGAGGGGTATATCTAACACTCGTCCGATATCTCTAATGGCTGCTTTTGCCCCCATCGTTCCGAATGTAATAATTTGTGCGACCCGATCGTCCCCGTATTTAGAGAGGACATACTGAATCACTTCATCACGCCTACGGTCAGAGAAATCTATATCAATATCGGGCATTGTCACCCTTTCAGGATTGAGAAACCTTTCAAATAACAATTTGTATTTGATCGGATCGATATTCGTGATGTTTAAGACATAGGCCACAAGACTTCCTGCGGCTGACCCTCTACCAGGCCCTGTCATAATACCCTTCTCATGAGCAAAGCGCATAAAGTCCCACACGATGAGAAAGTAATCGGCGTAGCCCATTTGACCGATGACCTGTAGTTCATAGTTTAATCTTTCTTCAATCTCATCTGTGATCGTACCGTAACGCTGTTTGGCCCCTTGGATACATTGTTCCTGTAGATAGGATAGTGCCGAATGACCTTCAGGCACAGGATAGTGCGGTAAAATTTCACTCCCTAACGGAATGTCCACTTCACAACGCTGTGCAATCTGTGACGACGCTTGAAGCGCCTCAGGTACATGTGGAAACAGTCGTTGCATTTCTTCCTTTGTTTTTAGGTAAAATTCTGGACTTGGAAATTTCATTCTTTCTGTTTCTTTGACTTTCTTGGCTGTCCCAATACATAGTAAACAGTCATGTGCCACGGCATCCTTTTTGTGGACGTAATGGACGTCATTGGTCACGACTAGCGGAATACCTGTTTCCTCGGATAACTGCACCAAACGATGGTTCACCTTTTTTTGTTCAGCAAGACCGTGATCCTGCATTTCTAAGTAAAAATAATCTCTTCCGAAGATATTCTGGTATTCTAAAGCAATTTGACGCGCTTTCTCTTCTTCATCATTCAACAACGCTTGCTGTACTTCCCCCGCTAGACAAGCACTTGTGGCGATGATGCCTTGATGATATTCAGCAAGCCACTCCTTTATTACTCGCGGTTTATAATAAAAGCCTTCTAAATGGGCTTTGGTCGTAAGCTTCATCAGGTTCTGATAACCTTCATACGTTTCAGCTAAGAGTAATAAGTGGTAAAGTTTCTGTTCCCCTTTTACCATCTTCCGGTCTAGAGGTTGATTCGTGACGTAGGCTTCAACGCCAATGATGGGCTTGATACCGTGTTGTTTACACGCTTTGTAAAAGGGGATTGTCCCGTACATAGACCCATGATCCGTCAGCGCTAAGGCTTGCATGCCTTGCGCTTTTGCAGTTTCAACGAGTTGCTCTATTCGACCTGCTCCATCAAGCAAGCTGTACTCGCTATGCACATGCAGGTGAACAAAATCTTGTATCATCTCAATCCCCCCTTGTATCTTAATCCCCATTTTAACCGGGTCTATCATTTCGCTCTTCATGTCCTTCATGTATAATTGTATAATAGATGATTAAATCGAAAAAGGATAGGAGAAGCGATGAGCAAAAAACAGTTTTTAATTGCGGTTGATTTAGATGGTACACTGTTAACGGACGAAGATAAAGCCATTACGCCACGGACAAAGAAAGCATTACACCAAGCGATGGACCAGGGACACAAAGTTGTGATTGCCACGGGCAGACCATTTCGAGCTAGTGAAATGTACTATAAAGAGCTAGGGCTAAATATGCCGATTATTAATTTCAATGGTGCTCTCGTCCATCATCCACAAGACACTTCATGGGGGACGTATCACTTTCCATTGAATTTAAGTACAGCTCAAAGTGTTGTAGAGACGTCTGAAACGTTCGGTGTACAGAATATTATGGTCGAAGTGATGGATCATGTTTTTATTAGAAAACACGACGATATGATTATCGACACTTTCTTTGGACCTGATACAGAAGTATCCCTACTTAAGGATACCCTTCACACCGACCCTACCTCTGTGCTCATATATCCCTATGAACATAATGTCGATGAGCTTAGAAGACGACTAGATCAACAACATGCCGAGGTCATAGAACATCGCAAATGGGGTGCACCCTGGAACGTGATCGAAGTGATACGCCGCGGGCTAAATAAGGCGGTCGGTTTGGAGCGAATTTGCCATCATTATAATATCCCCGTCGAGAACGTCATTGCGTTCGGTGATGAAGATAATGATTTTGAAATGATAGAGTTTGCAGGGACGGGTGTAGCCATGGAAAACGCCATTCCAGAGTTAAAGCGTAGAGCAAATGCCATAACACTGACCAATGAAGAAGAAGGCATTGCTGACTTTTTAGAAAAAAACGTCTTGTAAGCGTTAATTGTCCAATGGACTCATGATCCTGTCCACTTCCCCATATACATGGTAGTAATGCATACGTAGGGGAGAGATGATCATGAGTTTTTTAGTAACCATTATTTTAGATTTCTTTGTCGCCTTCGGTGTTTTAATCGGAGGTTGCTTGTTAGGTGGTCTTGGGGCCATCATCATTGCTCAACCAACACATCCCCCTTTAGATCTCATGTCTCATCTTGCTGATAAAATTAAAATATGGGCCGTTGTCGCAGCGATAGGTGGGACCATTGACACACTGTCTGCCATTGAAAGGGGCTTTTTCTCCGGGTCGCACGGGGAGGTCGTTAAGCATCTCCTCTTTATCTGTAGCGCCTTTTTGGGTGCACATGCGGGCACCATTATTATTAAATGGTTTGTGGGGGAATACTGATGAGAGTCCCTTCACCGGCACTCATAGATAAGCTCACTCGTTATATCGCCACTTTTGTTCTAGGCGCTGTGATTGGGGCGATTATTATTTTGTACATTCATGGAAGTACGCTCAATGATGTGATGAAACAGAATCGACAGTTGACGTTGGACAATATCAAACTGATGGATGATATCGAAACACTCGAAGAGGACAAATCAGAACTGTCTAGACAAAGACAACAGAAAATAGCCATTCGTCGCATAGATGTCCAAATCGTTCAACAACCTGACGAAGACCCGATTGATGAGTTAGTAGAGAAAGAAATGGCGGAGCACCTGCGAAGAGACCTCAAGTTTCTTATTCAACTCCCACTTGAAAGTGTCGCTGAGACGTCAGAGGCGATCCATCACCTTGTGAATGAGAGTAAGTATGACATTCAGCAGCAGCGGTACGGATTACAGCTTAAAACACTGGTGGTCTACTCCACATTAACCGTTAAGGTACAAATGATAAAACTTGATGAGTAAGCGACCTGAAGAAGAACCATTCCATACTACTGCGCATAATATTGATATGATTTAGCTATAAATTCGCTTTTTATCTCATAATCATATACAATATCAAACAACGATCATTTTACTCAAACATCCGAGCGTGAAGGAGGGAAGTAGATGATTATAAGCCGAAAAGAAATGGCGAAGGTAAAAATAAATCAAATCAAACAGGGGTTCTCCGCGTTTGCTGAAACTTCGGAAGTGGCCACTATCATTGAAAAAGAGATATCAAAATTAAACATAAACATTCACATCGACCGTACACCTATGGGCTCCTGGTTTATTCCGATTAAGCAACATGATTAATACGACACAAAAACCATAAAAAAGACCGACTTTTAAACTTTGTTGAAAGCCGGTCTTTTTTATGTCGCTCGATGAGATGTTTGGTGTTATTTGTGTTCTGGTTCTGAATCTAATTCTAACCGTTCAACTCCGTATGTGGCGCCTCATACGCTGGGATTAGAACAGTAAAAGTCGTGCCTTTATCTACTTCACTTTCTAGGGCAATGCGGCCACCGTGAAGTTCAACTAATTCTTTTACAATCGCTAGCCCCAGTCCTGTTCCTTTATTGACTTTTGAACGTCCACGATCAACCTTAAAGAAACGTTCCCAGATCAGTTCCTGATCAGCTTCTGTAATACCTATCCCTGTATCTTTTACACGTATCTTGATAAACGCTTCCTCTGATATTGTGGACAAGGAAATATACCCTTGTTCGGTAAATTTGAGTGCATTCTTGACTAGATTGACAATAATTTGTTCTAAACGTACGGGGTCTGCGTAAGCTTTTGGCAGCTGGTCTGCTGTATCCACCTTAAGCTCAACCCCTTTTTCTTCAGCCTCTTGTTCAAAAATAAGGGCTGTATTATGAATGACCTCGTTGACGTCCACTGGTTTTGGTTGTAGAGATATTTCCTTATTTTCAAGCTTAATGAGATCAAAAATATCTTCCACTAGCCGGTTCATATGGAGTGTTTCCTTATACATGACATTGTAGTATTTCTTACGTCCCTCTTCGCCATCGATCAAGCCATCCTGTAAGGCCTCCAAGAAACCTTGCATTGCTGTGAGAGGTGTCCGCAGTTCATGGGACACATTGGCTAGGAAGTCATTACGTATTTGGTCAAGCTTCTTGCGTTCTTGATCAATCCTATCCAATTTGGCTGCCATGGTGTTTATCGTATTGGCAAGATCTCCTATTTCATCATTGGATTTGATGTCAATACGCTCATCGTAATTTCCCATACCTATCTTCTCAGCGGCGCGGTCAATGGTTCTTAAAGGTCGGGAAATGGACCATGATAAATATGACACCATCACTGTGGAAACGAAAATCCCAAACAACGTGGCCCAAAGGATCGTTTCTCTTATCTTCATTACAGTCCGATTAATACCGACAACAGGTGAGTGTAACACGATACCCCCATACACCTGCTCCTCCTGGCCCCAAGGGACGACAACGGACAACATAGGCTCATTAAGCCCCTCGAATTCTAAGCGATTGACCGCATCTTCCCCTTGTAACACTCGCTCTACGATAGATGACGCCACCGATTTACCAATAGACACTTCATCTTTCGTAGATGTCGTTATAATTTCACCTGAACGATCAAAAACCCAAATTCTCGTATTAAACGATTGATCTAGAAATACAAGCATTTGCTCCGTCTCTTCTGACTGGATCTGCATATCTTGTATGGTCATATTAACGATACGACCTTTGCGTACCATCTCCTCTTGGGTTGTGGAGAAGATGTACCCTTTGACTAAGTAAGAAATCAGAATCCCTACAAATCCAATACCGATTAACACTGTTAAAAGGTAACTTAAAATAAGCCTGCGAAACAGGCTTTTATCCATACCTAGCATTAATCTTCCACCTCAAATTTGTAGCCCACTCCCCATACCGTTTGAACATAATTTGTATCGAGTTGTTCTAACTTTTGTCGTACTTTTTTAACATGAACATCAACGGTACGGATATCACCCATAAAATCGTAGCCCCATACTTGCTCTAATAACTGTTCTCGTGTGTAGACACTTTTAGGTGAGCGCGCTAGGTGTACAAGCAAGTCAAATTCTTTGGGTCTAAATCCTATTTTCTCTCCCTTTACGATCACTTCACGACGATCAAGGTATATTTGCAAGTCTTTGAATTCTAGTACATTTGTGTCCTCTTGGTTTTCTTGCTCTGTGCGTTCAGGTCTGGGTTGCATTCTTCTGAAGATGGCTTTGATTCTGGCTACTAATTCTCTCGGACTAAACGGTTTGGTGACATAGTCGTCAGCGCCTAGCTCTAAGCCTAACACTCTGTCGAATTCTTCGCCTTTGGCGGTTAACATAATAATAGGAATATCATATTTTTTTCGCAATTGACGACATGCCTCTAAACCATCCATATTAGGCATCATAATATCTAGTAGGACGATATCAGGTTGTTCTGTTTCCACCAATTCAAGAGCTTGTTCCCCATCATTCGCTTCCACAAGATCTATCTGTTGTTGTTCAAAATATAAACGAATAATTTCAATTACATTAGGGTCGTCGTCAGCGACCAGTACTTTAAACCTATTCATCATTGTCATCACCTTAGTTGATTATTTCTATCTATACTGAACTTACATCTGATATATGAGTATACTTCTATAAGTTTCGCTCAATATCCTTTTTTTATGATAGCACAAAAAAAGAGGAATCCCTATTATGAGATTCCTCTTTTTGCTAAAGGGGTGAACAATATCTAGAGAGAAAGTGGGGGTGTTAAGCCATTCTCACTATTTATTTAAAAAGGAAAACAAGGTTTGATAGTCTGAAACAAGTTGTTTGAAGTAGGATGTTAGCTTTTGAAGCGGCTTAAGCGACGTTTCTTCTTCGGTGCTCGCTTCTTGGGTGCTGTCAGCTTCTGCTTCTACTTCCGCTGACGCTTCTTGGGTGCTGTCAGCTTCTGCTTCTACTTCTGCTGC
>NZ_JAERVL010000021.1 GCF_016745835.1 Caldalkalibacillus salinus
ACGTTGCGCTATTAGCTGATTAAACTTAATTCGTGTTTCTTGTTGTTGGAACAACCGCGCTTTTCGCGGCGACAAAAACCATCTTAACATGCAGGTTAATGTCTGTCAACAACTTTTTTATATTGTTTAATTTGCTATATTTGTGTGCCGCAACAATGCTCTCTCGCGGCGACAAGTAATAATATAACACACGGACATAAAACGCGCAACCCTAAACTATAAAAAAATCAATTCGTATCTTACATCTCATAAAGGAGGGTAGCAATTGGCCTAAATCATATCGATTAATGTTGGGTTTTCTTTTTTATACTATAGAATACTTTGTTGCTATTATTGTTGTCTTCGTGATCGATACACTCGCTCACTTATTAGCCACACCCTCAGCTATAAAAAAACAGCACTCACAGGAGCGAACCTGTGGTGCTGGGTGATCATACACTCGCTCACCTTATTAGCCACACCCTCAGCTATAAAAAAACAGCACTCACAGGAGCGAACCTGTGGTGCTGGGCAATCGATTACTTACATCAGTGAGTGCATACTCTTGTAGTTCTGTTCCTTATTCCACTAGCCATATAAAGTAAGCAATGAAAACGAAGAACAGTACATACATAATAGGATGAACTTGACGGTATTCTCCTTTAAAGACCTTCATCAATGGATAAAGAACGAACCCTAGTGCAATTCCATTTGCGATGCTGTAGGTTAAAGGCATTGTAATCACAGTGACAAACGCAGGTATCGCGTACTCTAACTTCTGCCATAAAATCGAAGATAAAGAACCCGCCATCAGTACACCTACAATGATAAGAGCAGGTGCAGTTACTTCAGAAGTGAAGACACCTAATAATGGAGAGAAAAACATTGATATTAAAAACAATGCTGCCACAACGACTGATGTGAAGCCTGTTCTTCCCCCAACGGCTACACCTGCAGAAGACTCTACATATGACGTAGTGGTTGAAGTCCCTAATAAAGAACCTGTAATGGTGGCTATAGAATCTGAACTTAACGCTTTATTAGCTCTTGGCAATTTGCCGTCTTTCAGTAGGCCCGCTTGATTTGCTACAGCTATCAAGGTCCCAGCTGTGTCGAAGAAATCTACAAATAAAAATGTGAAGACTACAATAAGCAGTTGGGTTGTTAAGACTTCGGGATTGTTTAATGGATAGGTGATCGCTTGCATAAAAGTAGGCTCTAGACTAGGGATAGCTGAAACAACTTTTTGAGGTGGGTCAATTAAGCCTACAACCACACCCGCTACAGCGGTAGCGACCATACCGTAGAAAATACCACCTTTAAACCCTCTAATCATAAATAGTGCTGAAACAAGTACACCAAAAACAGATAAAAGAGTGAGAGGGTCTGTCAAGTGTCCCATTCCCACAATAGTAGCTGGATTGCTGATAACGATCCCTGCATTTTGTAGACCGATGAAAGCTATGAACAATCCTATCCCAGCACCGGCTGCCAGCTTCAGTTGTGTTGGAATCGCGTTAATAATCGTTTCTCGAATCTTTGTTATCGTTAAGAAGAAGAATATGATACCTGAAATCATGACACCAAATAGTGCGACTTGCCAGGGAATATCCATAACGATGACAACTGAAAACGTAAAAAAGGCGTTGAGTCCCATACCTGGCGCTAATGCTATCGGGTACTTGGCCCATAGACCCATGATCAAACAACCAATCGCAGCTGAAAGACCAGTCGCAACAAATACTGCATCTGCATTCATTCCTGCTTCACTTAGTACATCGGGATTAACAAATAGGATGTATGCCATAGCGAGAAACGTCGTAACCCCCGCCATCGATTCTTGTTTGTAACTCGTACCATGTTGCTCGAAGTCAAAATACCGTTTCATGTCTTTTTCCCCCTTTTCCCCTTACTATTAATTAACCATTAAAAAAAGCCTAGGCACTTATCTACCTAGACTGATTGATTACCGAAATTTGCTATATGACTAAACAAAAGATAACACCATGTACAAAATGCGCTTGTTCATTCTTTTTAGGTAACATTCCACTGAAGTGAGATAAATCATCGTGCTCAGATGTCATTATCACTCCTCAGTAAATCGCAAGCCTTAAGAATGTAAACCTATTGAAACATGGGTTATACTTGTGCGTAGTCAAGCAATTCACGGTTGCCTGGTAGAAACTTTTGGGCCATATCCCCAAAAATATACGACAAGTGACCTATTTACTTTTTGTGATTAAATATATTTGCTACATTTCTTAGTTTAATCCTCACTTCGACATATGTCAACAAAAATACGAATGATGGAGCTAGATATTAGCCCAAACATTCGTATTTTTTGAATACTTAATGATTCGATATTCTTATTTGATACTATTATTATTACATTATTTAATCAGGTGCTACTCCCATTCAATTGTTGATGGTGGCTTTGAAGTGATATCATAAACAACCCTGTTAACACCTGTTACTTCGTTGCATATTCTTGTAGAAATTTTTTCTAGTACATCATAAGGAATTCGTGCCCAGTCTGCTGTCATACCATCCACGGAAGTCACTGCACGTATACCAATCGTATAATCATAGGTTCGAGCATCCCCCATGACGCCAACAGAACGCATGTCAGGCAATGCCGTGAAGTACTGCCAAATCTCCTGATCTAATCCTGCATTCTTAATTTCCTCGCGTAAGATGTGATCGGATTCGCGCACGATCTCTAGTTTTTCTTCTGTGATTTCACCGATGACACGAATGCCGAGTCCTGGTCCAGGGAACGGCTGACGCCATACGATCTCCTTTGGAAGTCCTAATTCCTCCCCTAGTCTCCGCACCTCATCCTTGAACAAGGTATTCAGGGGTTCAATCAGGTCCATTTTCATGTGTTCGGGAAGGCCACCGACATTATGATGCGATTTTATCGTCTGAGCAGTATCTGTCCCGCTTTCGATAATATCTGTGTAAAGTGTCCCTTGTGCCAAGAAATCCATATTTTCCAGTTTGGTTGACTCTTCTTCAAAAACGTAAATAAACTCGTTACCAATGATCTTTCTTTTTTGCTCTGGGTCAGAGACCCCTTCGAGTTTTGATAAAAAGCGCTCCTTAGCGTCTATTTTGAGGAGATTCATTTCGAACTTTTGTCCGAACGTCTCCATGACACTGTCGGCTTCACCTTTGCGGAGTAGTCCATGGTCGACAAACATACAGGTCAACTGGTCTCCAATGGCACGATGTATAAGCGCAGCTACTACGGAAGAGTCCACACCTCCACTTAGAGCGCAAAGGACCTTTTTATCTCCCACAGCCTCTCGAATGGTCTCAACAGCTTGGTCGATAAAAGCATCCATCGTCCAGTTGCCGTCACAATGACAAATCCCATAAATAAAGTTGCGTAGCATTTCATTTCCATATTGAGAATGTCTCACTTCGGGATGAAATTGTACAGCATATAATTGGCGACTTTCATCACTCATTGCTGCTATTGGACATGATGGATTGGTGGCGTCGACACCAAATCCTTCTGGAGGTTCAATAACAAGATCTCCGTGGCTCATCCATACTGATTGTTCTGCGTCTAAACCGTCATAAAGCTTGTTATGCCGTTCAATTTGAATCAAGGCTTTTCCGTACTCTCTTAAAGTTGCCGCTTCAACTTTGCCTTTGAAGTGGTGGGTCATGAGCTGCATACCGTAACATATCCCTAATATGGGGATACCAAGGTCGAATATGCGTTCATCACATTTCGGAGACCCCTCTTCATAAACACTGTTCGGCCCTCCTGAAAAGATGATCCCTTTAGGGTTGAGTTCTTTGATCTTGTCCACACTAACATGATGTGGTAGTAATTCACTATATACCCCTAGGTCACGGATTCGGCGGGCAATAAGTTGATTGTATTGTCCTCCAAAGTCTAGGACAACAATGATCTCATCTGGTCTCTCCACTACGACTCCTCCTTTTGTAGCACTGTGCACTTATCCTTGTCATAACAGTATTATTACCAAAAGAAAAACTAGGACTCCCAAAGGGAAGGGATCCCAGCTTAAGCGCCGTTTATGCTATTGTCGACTTATAGTTTGGATTTATCATACCAATGTGCCTATAAAAGGTCAAGAAGCACTCTAACGATCTTATTTACGTTTATAACTCTGGCCTTATTTAGGTATTTCTTTTGATACTATCTTATAAAACGGTTTTTTTAACTTCGGTGTTTCTTTATACAACTGAGTTTCTTTAACAAATGGGTTACTCTTATACAACTAAGACCCTTTATACAACTATGTTCCTTTATATAAATTTGCTATGCATTTTACAGATTAAGCTTTTTCATAATGGTCTTCCATACTCTCAGTGCCTGATCATTATGCTTTGCTGTCATTTGTTCTTTTTTATTATACCTTAGTTCTTCAAATATCTGTGTGAAAGTTCTCCATTCCTCTTGATGGGCAGCCTGCTCCAACCTGGAAATGTATTCGCGAACTGTTTCTGATGGCTCTCTCTTACTAACAAATCGTCCAAGGAGACGTACAAGCCATTCGTAGATAATATATAAAGCCTTCTCTGGATTCGCTCGTTTGTATTTCGCTAAAGCCCAAGCGAGTAAGAGTCTCTTCCTAAAGATATACATGGTCACTGTAACCAAGAGGACAAAGGTACCGAATAGGATCAAGCCCCACACTGGCGTCAATGTGAGTGTGGTGTCTGTTTTATCTGTTGCACCGGTCTCCTCCTCTTGTTCGGGTGCATTTTCTTCATCTGTTAAATCCTGTTCAGGTATGTCAGGCGTCACATCCTGCTCGTCGATTCCGTCAGCATGACCGTCATAATCATAATCAAAGCTAGTCAGGTTGTAAAAAGAACGCGTCGGTTCGAATGGGACCCAGCCTACACCTGGAAAGAAGACCTCAACCCAGGAATGCGCATTTTTGTTACGAACTTCTGTGACTATTTCACCATCAATGTTTTCCACAACCTCTCCGAAAGTAAAACCTTTTACCCACCTGGCTGGGATATCTAAGGTGCGTAGCATGACCACCATGGCCGTGGAAAAGTTATCGCAGTACCCTTTTTTCGTTTCGAATAGAAACTGATCGACGTAGTCTTGATCATCACCAGGAATGGCCGTTTGTTCAACGTTGTACTCAAATTCGCCATAGCGAAGAAAACGTTCAATCTGTTTTACAATTTCATAATCTGTATCAGCCCTGGAGGCCCGCTCTTGCGCCAACTCATATACACGTTCTGGTAGTGTGTCGGGTAACTGTGTGTACATGTCCTTGATATGTTCTGGTGTATCGCTAAAACGTGTATTTTGTAAGGCTGTGATTGAAAACGATGGATAGGCACTGTCTATCATATAACGGTCTAAGGACTGTGGTTGACCTGCTTCATCCTTAGCCTGTAATTTTCCTGATGTAGTCCCCTCCATTTGTGCGACACCTGGCGTGTAGATTCTTTCGGGTTGTCCTTGGTAGAAGACGTTAGGATATGTCGCATCTGGCTCGAATTGCAGGCGAATATTGATCTCTTCGTAAGGACTACTCTGATCCTCGAAAAGCCGAAAAGGGAGGTCCGAAAAAATCGTACTGCTCTCGGAGTGCTCAGCGTACAGAGGCCATTCCTCAGGACCTTCCTGAATCCAACCTTTACCGGTGTAAACATTCTTGGATTCCCCACGCCAGTAGCCTACCTCTTGGGTTTCAGCGGTGAACACGAGTCCCTCATCCATAATGAAGGGGCCCCCAAGCTGCTCATCATTTGAACCGTAGCCAATCCTCTGTACCGTGCCACCTCTGGCGTATTCAGAATATCCTTCTAAAAAGCTGACAGGGTCCGGCCAGCTCGGTTCTGCCTTTGGTAATAAATAAGCGATAGACGTCAAAACTAATACGGACCCTAAACTCGCGACTAACCAGATGAATGCAATCCTTTTTAACTGGCTGGTATCCTGTTGTTTGAAGGCACTGTTTTCTATTGACGATGCTCTGAATGTCTGTCGAATATGGTTTAACGCCAATAATCCGAAACCTAAAAATAGTGTCCGCATCATAGGCATATTTGACTCATATGGAGAAAAGGCGTCGATGACACCTAGAAAGGTCACCGTTAAGACCACAAACAGAAGTACTTTCCCTTTTTCAAACAGTAAGGTATAAAGATATGAAGCAGCCGTCCACAGAAAGACAAAGAAAAACAACGTCTTCACTAGCCAGCTGTGGTCTGCAAAGTTTAACTGTATGACTTGTTGTAATGAATGGACTAGCTCAGCTAACATGAAGGTCAACCACTCTGAGTCTAATAATGGACCAAAAAAATATAACGAATGGACGAAATATAGGATTAATACGACGTTTAAGGCGCCTTTCATCCAAATTGGAAGATTCAGCCATATCTGTAGAATGGCAAAAGCAAAGAACAGGATAAAGGGCTGTATCGTATAGGTTTCCGTTAAGACCATCATTGGTCTAAACCATTCCCATACCAGTAAAATCAGGATTCCTATGATGGCCATTGTTACGACGGGAAGTAACGGCTGCTTTTCATCTTGAGGTTGTTTATCTAAAGATTGATTAGCTAGAGATTGATTAGCTTGGCGTTGACTAGGCTGTGACATGCTGTTCACCTCCTGTCAGGACCTGGGAAAAGTGATCGTCTCGGACTAGATAGTATGACACCTGTGCTTGGTCTAATTGTGCTAAGCATTGTTTTTCCTCTTGTGTGAGGTCTCTATTGGACGTCATCCAGAAATATTCAACTTTAATTTTACGATAACTTAAGTCGCCTATCAGTGCTGCAGCTTTCTTTGTTAATTGAGGTGAGACAATGACCACGGTCGTCCCGACAGGTAAGTACGGGACCTCTCGTAGTATCGTTTTTGTTAAAGCGAAGGTCGAGTCCGACCTCACACGCGCAAGATGTTCAAATATACGGTAAAGCTGTTCCTGATCCTTGGCTTGGGGTATGACCTTGGCCTCTTGACCATAGGATACAAGCCCTGCTGAAAAGCTTTGTTTGAGGGCATACTTGGTCAATGTCGCTATAAGAGATACGGCTCTCTCAAACGCCTCTGACTCTTGGTATCCCTGAGACTTTCGATCTAAAAAGAACATGAAATCGTTTGTGACCTGATGTTCATATTCTTTTGTCTTTAGTGTGTTCGAACGTGCCGTTGCTTTCCAATGGATACGGGATAGCCGGTCTCCTGGTGCGTAATCTCTCACACCCATGACTAAGCTAACATCCTCGTCTTGACGATTGAGGGTTTGATTGGCACCCGTATTCTTCTCATTAAAGGTACGCCAATAACGCAGGTCTTTAGCCTGTGGGTATACAATCGACTCATCTGTCACTTGCCAGTCCATTTCTTTTTGCACTAAACCAAAAAGGTCGCCCGTTCTCAGTGTGATCTTATGCCACTGATAAACGCCACGTGGAACATCTGGTATATCGTACGTCATTTGACACTCTTTCTTAAAACCTGGAATCAATAGTTTCTTATAAGTGCCCTTCCCCCTGTTCGTAACAGAATGGACCCCATCCTCAACGACAAGGTATATGTAAGGGATACGTATCCGATTTTTAATAGTGATGGTCACCTGAATGGTTTGTTGGGCGGTATAGCGACGTTTTATCCCTATCCGTTCTACTGTCATACCCCGAAAGGCCAACATGTACAACGCAAGTGAGAACAGCAAGATAGGCGCCACTGTATAAAATGTAAACCAACTGACAAAGCCACCTTGGAACTTTGCATATGCATAAGCGCCCATTATACCTAGGATGGCCGTCCAGACGCCATAAGAAGATTTGTTAAACATGTGTTCACACCCTTGTATCTACGATCTCAATATTTTTTACTATGAACTAGCCCTTCACCGGTTCTCTCATCACAGGAACAGTCACGCTCTTGAGCACTTCCTGTAGTACGCGTTTCACTGTGGCACCATTGAGTCTTGCCTCAGACTTTAGTATGACGCGGTGTTCTAATGTATAAGGTGAGAGAAACTTCACATCATCCGGTATAACATAAGTACGACCCCGTATATAAGCGAGAGACTGGGCTGCTTTCAGAAGAGCTAGGGACCCTCTTGGACTTGCACCCAGATAGACATCTTGATGCTCTCGCGTCTTTTGTGTAATTTGGACAATGTAATCTTTAATAGATTCATCGACGTATACGTTTCTTGCCTCCTGTTGTGCTTCAATGAGCTCTTCTTTTGTTAACACAGGCTCCACTCGATCTACAGGATGGCCTTCCTGTACCCTTGATAAAACTTGCACCTCTTCATCTTGAGTGGGGTAGCCCATATTCATTTTTAATAGAAAACGGTCTAGTTGTGCTTCAGGCAATGGGAATGTCCCTTCATATTCGATCGGGTTCTGTGTCGCCATAACTAGAAACGGTTGAGGTAACTGTTTTGTTTCACCATCGACCGTAATATTGCTTTCTTCCATCGCTTCTAGTAAAGCAGACTGCGTCTTAGGTGATGTCCGATTAATTTCGTCGGCTAAGACAATATTGCCGAATATGGGCCCTTTTCTAAACTCAAAAAGCATCTCTTTTTGGTTGTAAATAGACACACCTGTCACGTCTGAAGGAAGGAGATCGGGTGTGAATTGAATCCGCTTGAAGGAACAACCTAAAGATTTGGCTAGCGATCTTACTAGGACCGTCTTACCCACGCCAGGCACATCTTCTAGTAAAACGTGACCTTTTGAAATAATAGCGATGAGGGTCAGCTCAACCACGTCTTGTTTCCCTACAATAACTTCGTTGACGTTATCCATCACTCGCTTCATTTTGGGATGATATTGATCAATATGATAATGGCTCATTGTGTACCTCCAGAACTGCGTTATTTTTTCTCATTTTCTGTTTATTTTTACTATATCATTTTTACTTTACAAAGGGATGACCTTTTCTTACATGATTGATGATTGTATTGTTAGTTGTTACAGAAAAATTAGCCATTTGGGCCAAGTTCTTATAAAATGAACTTATTAAGGCTAACAATGATAGTGAATCATAAACGATAGTGAATCGTGTAAATCGTTGTGAATTGTTGACCCTCAACTCAGATTGATTTCATTTTATAATATCTTAGATTATACATGTTTTTCCTTATCACCGAAATTATAAACGACAAGCGATACATGAAATTCGTGACATTGGAGAATAGGATTATGGACAAAAAGATGATTGTTTTCATTATTAATCCGGCCGCCGGACACGGAAAAAGCCTACGGGTTTGGGGCAAAGTAAAGTTGGCGTGCGAAAGTCATAATGTTCATTATCGCACTTTTTTTACTAAGCACCCCGGTCATGCAGAGGATATTGCGAAACAAATTGCAGAATTACATAAAGAAAAACTTGAATCTGTCATCGTTGTAGGCGGGGATGGTACTGTACATGAAGTCGTTAACGGTCTGCAACCTCATGCCCAAATACCCGTCGGTTATATCCCTGCTGGTTCTGGTAACGACTTCGCTCGAGGGTTCTCCTTACCCAGTACCCCAAAAGGGGCCATTCAACACCTTTTTCAAACAGCGGGTAAAAGAGGAAAACCGTTGGACATTGGCAGGTTTGCTTTTGAACACCTTGGAGAAAGAAGAAAGTCCCGTCATTTTGTCAATGGTGTCGGTATAGGGTTTGATGGCGAAGTCGCAAAGGCGACTAATCATGCTAGCTATAAGAAGTGGCTTAACATGGTCAAACTAGGTGGGCTAGCATATGCCGTTTCTGCTATGCGTCTGCTCTATCATTATGAACCGACTGATATAGTCATTGAACTTGATGGTGTCAAACAAACGTATGACGACGTGTGGCTCATCGCTGTGACCAATATCCCGTATTACGGTGGAGGTATCAAAATAACGCCTGGTGCAAGAGTGGATGACGGCTTACTTAATGTGTGCATTGTTCATAAGCTAAACAGGTGGAAGCTCCTCCCCATTTTCGGGGCAGCACTGGTGGGACAGCATCATCGCTTCAACGAGGTTAACCTTTTAGAAGGCAGACATGTCAGGATTGAGAGTCTACGTCCGCTCACCGTCCATGCCGATGGCGAAGTGATTGGACAAACACCTCTACACGTTGAAATCCACGAAAAAGGGCAATTAATATATTAAATCGATAAACCGAGTTCCAATTCAATATTGGAAAAGAACCTATCATAACATATACGTATCTAAAGACGTTATGAGGGGGTTAGGGTTATATCCATTATTACTTGTACATATTATATAAAAATCATTTATCGATGATGAAGGGGGACATCTATGTATCGCTGGGGCAAACCTATACTAGGGGGATTATTAAAGTTATACCATCGAATTGAAGTTGTTGGCTCTGAACGCATACCGACATCACCAGGCTATGTACTGGTGGCTAATCACCAAAATTATTTAGATCCATTTCTTGTAGGGGCAGTACTACCTCATCAACCGTTTTTTATGGCTAAGGAAGAAGCTTTCCATCACTGGTTTCTTGGCCCTGTGCTTAGAGGTTTTGAGGCCATACCGGTCAAACGTAAAGAACGTGATATCCAAGCGATTAAACATGGCATACAGGTCCTAAGGGAAGATAAAGTGTTGGGCATTTTTCCTGAGGGCGGGCGTCGCCAACATAAGGATTTTCAAGATCTTAAATTAGGCGCGTGTTATTTTTCCCATAAAACTAGTAAAGCGATTATTCCGATGTATATTGACGGCTCAGAACGTGCCCTTCCTCAAGTTAATGGCCTCCCTAGACCAGCCAAAGTGAAGGTGCTTGTGGCAGAACCCATACATCCTGAAGGTTTTGACAGTCATAGAGAGATGAGCGGCGTTCTCCACGATGCATTGGTTAACTTAAAGGACCAGGCACAATTCTCTTCCTAACATGTGTGATTGTACCACCTCACTGGGATGCATCAGCTCGTATCGCACACCTCCGAGACGGACATTTGACAAGCTTGTCTTGAGTGCCTCACTCAGCAAGCTTTTTTATTTTGTCTGTACATTTGTGGTAGATGTGTCATATAGTTAAAATATGGTATTTATCTTACTCCAAATAATAAGGGGGTGATGAAATGGTGAAAGATATGGATCATGATGAAAGATACTTAAGGGCTAAAAAGAAAGTAGAGAACCTCAAAGGGTTTTACATCCACTCAACCGTGTATATTTTGGTTAATATCATGCTGTTTTTTATTAACTTTTTTACGTTTGAAGGTGAATGGTGGTTTATCTTTCCACTTATGGGCTGGGGTGTCGGCTTGACCGTCCATGGTTTAGTGACCTTCGCCTCTGGCTTCTTTGGCGAGGGCTGGGAAGAACGAAAGATTCAAGAGTACATGGATAAGGATCAATCGGGTAAGTGAGCATTAAACGCGTGATATAGACATGCAGTCGTCTGTAGTCTATAACTTAAAATGAATATATGAAAGTTTAGATGTAAGCGCGAGGTCAGTATGCTAAATATTCCTTAGCGCTTTTTTTTATGGCTTACAGGCCAGTAATCAAAATTTTGTTAACGCTTTCATATTGACAAGGACGCCCATTTTCATCTATTCTTTATATAATAAAAAATAATATGTCGTTAAATATACGTGATATGAAAGGAGGGTTTGATATGGACAAACGAACACTTTTTTAGCGTAAATTCCCCAGTAGATTCCCGCAGTTATTTTGATTTTAAATGTCTGAATCTTCTAATTATTGTTAAATAGGAAAGGGGTTGGACGCATGAATAAAAAAGGACAAGAACATCCAGGGTTCAAGTGGGGACCTTTTACAAGTCGGTTGCCAGGTGTACATCTACAGTTAAAACCGAGTCAACATATCCAAGGTGCTCTCATGCTATTAGCCACATGTGGCGCGGTGACACCTCTCGTCATGCAATTTTTTGGCGTCTCGTTCGATATAGCCTGGACAGTCAGTCTTGTGATGCTCTTTTGGGTGATAGCTCAAACGGTTATATTCGGTGACCCTTATGCGGCAGGTGCTATTACAGCCGGTCTCCCCTTAACGATTGTTTTTATGAATACTTTAACACCAGGGGCTGAGGCCATAGAAGGGATGATTGCACTCTTTCTCGTCGTTATATTCCTGTTTCTGTTCTTAGGCATCACGAAGCTTGGTGAAACATTTAATCGTTTTTTTCCTACTGCTATTAAAGCCGGTATTATTATGGGTGCTGCTATTGCAGCCTTTCAATCTGAATTAGACCGACTACCATCTATGCCCATCACGCTGATCTCCGCTTGGGTGATCGTGATGCTTCTGATGTATTCTATTCCATTTGCTAAACTACCTGACTCGAAAGCCAAAGCGATTGCAGGCTCCAACGCACTACTCATCTCATTTGGCGGAGCAGGTCTTATCGGTTGGATCAGCGGTGAACTCACTTTCGAGATGAGTTGGGGGTTCTTCATCCCACCAGTGGCCGAAACGATAGCCACTTTGTCCATATGGGCTGTAGGACTACCTAGCTGGGAAATGATCTTCACTGTGTTACCGATCGGCATCATTATTTATATTCTCGCTTTTAGTGATTTGCTTGTAGCCAATACGTTAATCAAAGACGCCGACCAGGCGAGAAGTGATGAAAAAATAGATATTAACCCTACACGTAGCCACTATATTTTAGCCATTCGAAATCTAGGACAGCTCATGACTGCTGGCCCTCTTTTATGGGTGCACGGGCCCATTTGGACAGGCGTTCAAATCTTTCTAATTGAACGTTACAAAAAGGGACGGACCGTTATGGACTCTATTTATAGCGGACCTATGAATTTTTATCTGTTAGCTATTCCATTAGGGTTACTAATGCCTGTGATTAGTTTTATTACACCCCTGTTTCCTGTAGCCCTGTCTGTTACCCTACTACTCACAGGTTTTGCCTGTGCTTACGTGGCCATGTCTATGGTTAAAACGAATGTCTCTCGTGGCATTGCGCTCACCATTGGGTTTCTAACGGCTACGTATGGCGCAGCTTGGGGGATGGGCATCGGTATCGTATTATACCTTTTCCTTATAGGGGTTAAAGAAGAAAATCAGGCTGCCAAGGATGAAATGAATCTAAAGAACGAAGATCCTGATTCACAGATCAGTGGTTAAGGAGTCGAATGAATGAGGCTTCTGTGAAGATACTTGAAAATTGGGAGGATCAATCATGAATCACGTGGTGAACGACTATTTTAAACGAGATACTTATGCTCAGAAACTGGGGATTACCATTGAAAAAGTGGATAAAGGTTATGCCAAGGGCAGGATGTCTGTGAGTGAGGACATGCTTAATTTTCACGGTACGGCTAATGGGGGTTGTATTTTCTCCCTAGCGGATACGGTATTTGCTTGTGCCAGTAATTCTTATGGTCAAACGGCCGTGGGCATCACTGTGACCATTCATTATTTAGCAGCAGCAAAGGTGGGTGATGAGCTGGTGGCCGTTGCCACAGAAGATAACAAATCTAATAAGCTCGGACTTTATCGCATGGAGATCGTCAACCAGGAGAACACATTGTTGGCCCTTGCAGAAGGGATGGTGTATCGCACGAAGCATCAGTTTTGTGAAAACGAGGCGGATGAAGCATAGTGGTATAGCATAGCATCCCACGCCTAAGACACGTGGGATGCTATTTATTCATTGATGAAGTTAAAATCAATTTACCTTGTGATGCCTTGTAGCCTGTGAATGTATACGATTTGTCCAATATGATATGAAACATGCATAGCCATGTCTGCAAGTACGACCTTAAGTGTTTTTCCGTCATCGTCTGCTGGCTCATCAAAATCGGAATCATCTAAAAGAGCGGCTGTATCCTGTAAATCCTTGAAAACTGAATTAATTTGTTCTATGATTTTCTGCCAAGCCTGCTTGAGTCTAGACAGTCTCGGTATAAATTTCAATAAGTGATTCTCCCTCGAGTTGGATTCTTACGTAATACACAAAAAATGTAACCGCATATTGCACCAACTATAGCAGGTGCTATCCAACCTAAGCCAACTTCATACATAGGAAGAATCGTGGTAAATAGGTTGTTAATTGGAGCAATTGCCATTCCCGCTGCGTTTAGCCCGTCAAATATAGCTACAACGAGAGTTAATAATATACTGCCTTGATAAACTTCCTTTTTACCTTTGAATAATGGATGTAAAAAGGTTAAAGTCATTAAGCAGATCGCTAATGGATAAATCGCCACTAAAACTGGAACTGATATAGCAATTAATTCATTTAGTCCAAAATTAGCTAATCCAGCAGCGAAAACAGAGAAAATAATGACGAGTTTGTTATACGACATACTTGGTAACAATTTAGAGAAATAAGAAGAACAAGACGTGATAAGTCCAATACTTGTCGTTAAACAAGCGCCAGTAACAATCAAGCTAAGTAAAATACTGCCATATGAACCGAAGTAATGGTTCGATACACTCGCAAGAACGGCTCCCCCATTATCTAAAAGACCTAGACTATCTACACTTGAAGCTCCAATGTAAGAAAGAGATGTGTATATGATTCCTAAAAGTGCAGCTGCTATCACGCCAGCTTTCGTAACAGCCATTATTATTTCTTTTTTACTGGAGGCACCCTTTTCTTTTACGGCATTGATAACGATAATGCCAAAAACAAAAGCGGCAAGAACATCCATTGTAAGATATCCCTCTTTGAATCCTTTAAAGAAGGCATTATTCGTGTAATATTCAGCAGGTGCTTGAAATTGCCCAAGAGGATTTAAAAATGCTGTTATAATCATAATAGCAATAAATAGTAATAACATTGGGGTTAAAAATTTTCCGACAATATCAACAATCTTCGAGGACTTTAATGAAAAAAGTACTGTAAGTCCAAAAAAGATCATCGTATATATGAGTAAACCAAGTACAGTGTTTTCCTCTGGTATAAACGGCTTAAACCCGATTTCATATGAAACAGTACCTACCCTTGGGATGGCAAACAAAGGTCCGATTGATAGATAAAGAACAACTGTAAAAATGAGACCGAAACTAGGGTGTACACGGCTTGCTAGTGATTGCACATCGCTTTTTCCTGATATCCCCACTGCGATGATACCGAGTAAAGGTAAACCGACTCCAGTAACGATAAACCCAGCGTTAGCTGCCCAAGTATTTGTTCCTGCTGTTTGACCAAGCATTACAGGGAAAATTAGATTTCCTGCTCCAAAAAATAGGGCGAATAGCATGAAGCCCAAAATGATTAAAAATGAAAATGAAATTTTATTTGACACTACAGTCCCTCCAATTTGTTTGTATGCACTGTACCTAAAAGAAGTTTGCTAGTTTTCCTGTCATAATTGTAAACTATAACCTTTTGTCTATTTCTCTTTGGATTTAATATATGGTACCACCTGTATTTGCATTAGTAAAACAAATTTTAATAATGGAAATAATAAGAACCCCTCATGCAATATGCTTTTGGCCCTTGCAGAAGGGATGGTGTGCGTACGAAGCATCAGTTCTGAGAAAACGAGGCGGATGAAGCATAGAGGTATAAGCATCCCACGTGTAAGGCACGTGGGATGCTATTGATCAAATCAATGTTATAGACTCAGTTGTGTTCAATGAGTTTGGGTCTAGCGGTTCTTGTGTCAGTTACAGGCGTTTATCCGGCTATTCTCCAAAGTAATATTGCGGATAACAATGTTCTCACCGCAAGGGTTTTCGTTGATGGCTGAATTCCGTAATGTAAAATTCTCTAGTGTTATATTAGACGTATTGGCAAACTCCGTACGTGCGGCTATACGAATGTCCCCAGGCCCTTCAACCGTGCCTCCTTCTGTTCCGATTGTGACGTTGTGACAATTCTCAATTAAAATCGCGTTGCTGCCAGTCCCTGAAATGTCCACTCGATTCACGACAGCACCCCCACTCTCAGATACGCAGAAGATGCCACGCCCTCCTCCACGTGCCTTCACTTCATCTACATAAATATTAGTAGAATATTCACTATCTATCTGACCGTTTCTGTTGGCCATACGGAACGCAGCGTAACCCGTACCCGTACCGGTCCCTTCACCGTCAACGAGACCGACTGTGGCATTAATGGTATCATTCAGGAGCAACCCTGAGTAACCGGTGTCCCTCGCAATGACCGTCCCAATACTAATGCCGTCGACACCATAGGTTTCCACACCATGATTGCTCGTGCCGGACACATAGACATGATCTAGACGGACATTGCGTACCCCGTAGACATCATCATTATCCCGGCTATCGATGCGTATACCGTGTCCGCCAGATAGATTAAGGTTCAATTGACCGAGATGAATATCCTCAGACGTACGTACAAAAACGCCAAAAGTGGGATGTCCTGTAACGTTCAAATGCGGCACAGACACATTTTTAGCATACATAATACGAACGGCAGCATCCATATTAGAATGACCATGTGACTCAACATGAATTGTTCCACAAACCTCTAAGGCCGTGTGGCTCGGTAAGTCTAGCGATGCGTTTGACGGAATCGTCCCTGAGTCGCGAACAACCACGCTTTCTTGTGACGTACGCCCCCATGTTAGGCTATCAACGGCTGACCTCATCGCTTCAAGCATGTCATCTCCAGTATAGACAACCTGATAACCATTACGGGCTTCCCATGTATTCCCGTTCTTAAACACTTCCGCATGATAAGACCCCGTCCCGCAAGCATTGGCTGGTTCCGCTGTTTTGCTCGATTGTTCATTTTTCTCTATTTCCCCGCTTCCAACATCAACGTTTATGGGACTACTCTCTGCCGACGTGTTATCTGTTGACTCTGATGCGGCAGAGACGTAAGGCATTAACACCAAAAGTAAGGCGATAACACTAATCAGCCGAATGATTTGTCTTATTTTAACCATTTTAAGCAATGCATATCTCCTCCGTTCATCCATAGTTATTAGGTTAAGTTACCCTAAGGTGCTATTGATGTAACGATGCCTCCTCCCTGTATTTTAAATTTTCTGATATTATTAAATATACCATAAAATGGTACTTATTCAAACAATAACAAACTGTTTGGAACAATTTAGGAAGGATTTGATAATGTTAAGGGTTCTTAACAAGTGATTAAAAGAAAAAGAGCCCTTTCAATTATCAATAAAAGAAAGGCCTCTATCGTAACATTGTTAAACATTGAATGGAAACAGGGCTGTTCTCTGAACCACTACTAAATGAATCATACTATGTTATTTTAAAAAATAAAAAGAGGCTTCCCTAAAGTTCAAAGAACTCATGAAAAGCCTCTATTTTTACTGTTTAAATTATGGTCAAAATGTGGTCAAAACGACCACTTCGTTACACAAAACTGCTTAACGGTAGGGATGGTAAGGTCGGCCTACATCATGCCGCCCGTAAGATGAAAGTGTGTAGTGTAATATCTTTATCGATGTGTGCGAAAAGAGGCATATCAAGTTTTTGTTATTTTGTTCCTGTAAAACCTTTAATGTTATTTTACCGTTTTTATGAGATAATGAAAAAGCCTAATTCTCCTTATTTTTACCTAGAATTAGGCTTATGGTCTTCCTCGCAATCGCACCTGAAATACGGAATATCATTTTCTATTGAATAGTATCGTTCTACTATGCAGCAAATGACTCTGATATTTTTTCGTCTTTCTAATTCAACATAAGCCTCCTACTGTTAAATAATCGATTATCGGATGGTGTGCAATTCTTAATAACTTCCTTGTTGAACTTGAACTAAGAAGTTTAAATCGGTTTCACCTCAATAACGAAAGAACACCGCTAGAAATGCGGTGTTCGTTAGAACGGTTTCTATTAAATGTTTGATACCGTTGATAGATAATCGGCCAATTGATCGAATGTTCCTGCAAATCCCTGTTGAACCATCTCTTGTGATTGCTCGAGAGTCTTGACTTCCTCCTCCGTAGGGGAAACCGGAGCTGCAACCATCGTAAGTGTTGTTTTGCCCTCGTTCTCGTTGAATGTCAAAGTATTCAGAATTTCTAATGGCCAGTTTTCGTTAAAGGGAGCACGTATGGTATTACCTTCCTCGTCAGAAAAGGAATTGGTGTAAACAAGTTTTTCTGGAGCATTAATCTCACGGTAAACAAATTTTCCCCACATAACGTTGCCATCCTGTGACTTCTGGCTGTAATGGAAGACACCATCCGGGTGGACTTCTAATTTAGTAATATCCAGTGTCCATCCTTTTGGACCCCACCAGTTCAAAAGATGTTCTTTTTCGGTAAAAGCTTTAAACACAAGATCTCGTGGCGCATTGAATGTACGAGTGATTTCGATTTTCGCAGACATTTTAATTCCTCCAATAAATAATTTTTTTTTCATAAGATCAAATGACTCCTTAATGAAGTCGTTTTTGAGAGAATAGAATGTTTTCTGTCACTCATGTATGCTTACACTTATTTTAATTTCTCTTCATTCTTTTGTAACTCTTGCAAATAACGATCCAAGCGGTCGAAATTTTCTTCCCACATTTCACGGTATTGTTCCAACCAAGAATTTAATTCTTTGAAAGGCTCTGACCGTAATTTGTATATGCGGCGATTCGCTTCAGCATAAAATTCCACTATTCCTGCATCATATAGAACGCGTAGATGTTTTGACGCTTGTGGCTGTCGTATCTGAAGCCGATCCGCGATTTCCCCCACGGTGAGAGGACTGTCACGAAGCAATTCAACAATGTGTAGTCTATTGGGTTCGGCAAGGGCGCTCAATATTTTTGTGTTCATAATTTCATATTAACACCATCCTTGATTATTTATGTATTTATTTCTTAATTATAATATACCATAACAGGAATATTCCTTTAAAGGAATATTTATTATTTTTTACAGCTATTTTTCGTTAAGTCTGTAATACATAATCTTTTGATTTAAATACCAAATAAAAAGATCGACTGCATTGTCGATCACCTAAAGTATATTTTCAGATAACTTTTTGAATATGCCTGCGAGAGCTCTCGTCTATCACAGGCAATGTTCTACCAGTGTACCGCTAACTATTCAGCAGCAGCGTAGTGCAGCAGCACGTTGCCTGAAGCAAAGCTCTTGGATTGAAGCAGCGTAAGCCCGATTTGTTTAACCTCTTTGAAAAGTGGCTTTCCTTCACTCGCAATGACCGGTGTTAGGATGAACACATACTCGTCTATCAAGCCGGCATTAGTAAGTTGCTGCACGACGGTGCCGCTACCCAAGATGAGAATGTCAGATCCTTCTTCTTCCTTCAGCTTCTTTACAACTTCAGTGATATCTCCACTATAAAATTCAGTGTTCTCCCAGTCGGACATCTTCAGCGTTTCCGAAAAGACAATTTTCCTCATGTCGGTCAGCTCATGCGCCAACACCTTCATTTCTTCGGGGGCGTTCGGGTCGCGTAGAACGGGCGGCCATGAAGCCTCGAACAACTCAAAAGTAGCCTTGCCTGCTATGAGCGTATCTGCCTTCACCATCTCGTGAGTCGTTTTATCAACGTCGTTGTCTGGGACGAACCAGTCCATCCCTCCAGTCATGTCGTTGAGACTAGCAAAATAGCCATCAATAGAAACTCGGTTAATCATTTTGACTTTACGCATTGTAATGCTCCTTCCTTTATATTGTACATTCCCATTATAATTGGAAAGAGTGATATAAAATTGTACAAAGCCGTCATTTTTGCTATAAATACGATGACCCGGCCTCATCGGTATGGAATTCACTAACTTTATTCGCAATGCTTTTGGGCGTAACCCAGGAAAATGCTTTGATGTCGCGGATAAAATGCGATTGATCGTAATAGTTAAGCGCGTAAGCGATATCCGAAAATCGTTCGTACTTCCCCGTACTCATCATCTTCAGTGCTTCATTCACACGCTTTACTCGAATGTACAGCTGGGGTGGCATGCCAACGACTCGGGCAAAACGCTTCTGGAATTGACGCTCCGAAATATGAAATGCCGACAATAATTTTTTTACTGTAACCGTTGAAATGTGCAAACGAATATAATCCAGCGTCTGCTCGATGAGTTCATCTCTTTTATTCGTTTGCTCCAGCTTTGTGATAAGGAATTCACCAAGCATAGTAATTCGTTCAGCATTTGTTTTGGTGGCTATAAGATGCTTCTCTAGCTTTTTTGCACCAATTTGGTCGGGCATTAGAAAGCCTTGGTTGAGCGAGGATGCATCCATACCAAACAACGTATAGAGTGCGTGAGACTTGAAGACCACTTGTATTGTCGTGTAAGGCTTGTTTCTGAAGTGCATGACACTCGGCTCCGAACCTTGTCCATGTAGAAACAATATTGGAATATTCGAAATTTGTGCCGAGCGTGTCGCAATACTTTCTATAGCAGCTGAAACATCGGTGGAAAGTTGGAACACAATACCAGGAAGGCCATTCGGACATACCTTAACATCCAATGCTTCACTGCCCGTATGCGTGGCAATCCGAAGGCACTCAATATCGCGTCTTAATTCCTTTGGTGGCGGCAAGACTGTAAAGTTTATGGTTCTCATAACCCGCTAAAACCTCCGGCTAAAGGTAGTTGCTGATTCCTATGGATACTGGTTGATACATGTTACATACCTCCAGATGCACGTTATTGTATGCTCTACTCATGATATCCTTGCCTATGAATTCAACGATACATAGGGGGATTATAATTCAGCAAGCCCCAAACGCAAGGTGTAATATGGTTGTAGATCAATGTTGATTATGGCGACAAACCTCTCATCTTTATCCACCCAACATCATTATCAATCGATTTATTATGTTTTAAAGATTCTCAAAATAAGTTCTACATCAGGTGTTGGAATTATTTTATTACCTTGAAGCTGTTGCATTGCAATCCCTTGAATTACCGCAAAGTATAAAGCAGCTAATTTAACTGGATCTTTATGTACAATTTCTGCTGATTTTTGACCAGCTTTAATAATCGGTAAAATTCCTTCTAATGCATTGGGTGATTTGTCATTAATTATTGATTTAATTTGTTCAGGTACTGCATCAGAAGTAAAAGCTTGGATAGTTATAAGGTTGTAGTAAGCACCGTCTTCTGACATTTCCTTTGAAATCTTTTCGGTCATCCATTTTATTTTTCCTAACGGTGATAATTTTTGTTGTGAGGCATAATCTACAACCATTTTTGATCCTTCTAATGCCCTTTCAACGAGCGTCGAAAAGATTTCATCTTTAGAACTAAAATAATGATAAACCAAACCATGGCTTAAACCAGCTTCTGATTTAATATCACTTATTTTAGTAGCAGCAAACCCACGTTTGGCAAAAACCTTAAGAGCAGACTGCAAAATCTGTTCTCTACGTTCATCTCTTAATTGTTTATTTTGTTCTTCGTTTCTTGGAGACATAATAAAACCCTTTCAACTATTATTATTCTATTGGTTGGTAATCATTTAGTTGACCATCACGGATAAAGACAACACGACTTGCCCTTTCGGAAAGTTCGGGATCATGAGTGACCATTAAAATTGTGTGTCCGTCAGCATGTAGTTTTTCAAGCAGATCTAAAATGAGTTTCCCGTTTTCACTGTCAAGATTTCCGGTCGGCTCATCTGCCAAAATGAGATCCGGATAATTAGCTAATGCTCTTGCAATGGAGACTCTTTGCCGTTGTCCGCCCGATAGTTTAGAAGGCATGTGTTCCAATCGGTCCAATAAATTGACTTTTCCCAGAAGTTGCTTTGCTTTCTCATTCGCTTCTTTTCGACTGATTCCTGCAAGCTTCATCGGTAGTGCCACATTTTCTATTGCAGATAAGGAAGAGATCAGATTAAACGTTTGAAAAATGAAGCCTATACGTCTTAATCGTAAGTCAGTCTCTTGTTTTGAATTCAGTTTACTATAGTCCTCCCCTTTAAAGATGATTTCACCCTCGGTTGGTGAATCCATGGCTCCAATAAGGTGCAACAAGCTTGATTTTCCGCTTCCGGACGGACCCATTAAGGCAATGAATTCTCCTTCTTTTATATTTAAATCAATGCCTCGAACAGCATGAACGGCAGTGTCCCCATGACCATAAGTTTTCCATAAGTTTTTAACATTTATAATCACGATGCATATCCTCCCCGAACTTTGTATTATTCATATCGTACACTTTCCAGGGGATTGACCCTTTGTGCAGTCCATGCTGGCCAAAGAGCTGCCAACAGTCCAACGAGAACGGATACAGAAATGGTCTCCAACCATCTTCCCAGATCTATTATCCATGCATCAAACATGAGATAGTTAATGATTGCAGAAACAGGCAGTGCAAGAATACCGCCTGACAAACAGTAAGTAAGACTTTCAGCCAAAATGGTACAAATAATGACCCTTCTAGACGCACCAATAGCTTTTAAGGTGCCGATTTCTTTTTTCCTCTCAAAAATAGACATGACCATCACAATGGTAACAACGACAGTAGCGATGAAAATCGTGGTGTAATTGGTCATGGCGAAAAATGCGCGCATCTTTTCCAGTATTTTTTGAGCATTATCCGCCAAGTCTTCAGAAATTGAGCCCGTCAGGTCAGGGTAATTTGCATTGATTTGTTTTGCCAAGCTTTTATTAATAAAGCATCACCTTCTAACGTAGCAAAAGAAAAAGGCTTCCCACAAGTTTGATCAACTTATGAGAAGCCTCTTTTATATACCTGATGTTAGCAAATCGTAGATAAACCCTTATATATCAAGGGGTTGAGCGGTACTACATCATGCCGCCCATGCCACCCATTCCGCCCATGCCGCCCATGTCAGGCATTCCGCCGCCTGGTGCGCCAGCTGCATCGTCTTCTTCAGGCTTGTCAGCGATGACCGCTTCTGTTGTTAAGAACATAGCGGAAACGGATGCTGCGTTTTGTAGTGCGGAACGTGTCACTTTTGCAGGGTCTACAATTCCAGCTTCCATCATGTTGACCCATTCACCTGTTGCGGCATTGATACCAACGCCAACGTCTTCTTTCTTCAGGCGCTCAACGATAACGGAGCCTTCAAGACCTGCGTTTGTTGCAATTTGACGTACGGGCTCTTCTAGTGCACGACGTACGATCGCTACACCTGTGAGCTCGTCGCCAGTTGCTTCTACGTTTTGTACAGCGTTGACGACGTTCACTAGTGCCGTACCACCACCGGATACGATACCTTCTTCAACTGCCGCACGTGTAGAGTTTAATGCGTCCTCGATACGAAGCTTCTTCTCTTTTAGCTCAGTTTCAGTTGCCGCACCTACTTTAATGACAGCAACGCCACCCGCTAATTTAGCAAGACGCTCTTGTAATTTTTCTTTGTCAAAGTCTGAAGTAGATTCTTCTACTTGTGCACGGATTTGGTTCACGCGAGCTGCGATTTTGTCTGCTTCTCCAGCACCTTCAACCACAGTTGTGTTTTCTTTTGTTACGACAACTTTGCTTGCGCGTCCAAGTTGATCTATTGTTGCAGACTTCAGATCAAGGCCTAGATCTTCAGTAATCACTTGACCGCCAGTTAGAACAGCTAGATCCTCTAACATTGCTTTACGACGGTCACCGAATCCAGGTGCTTTAACCGCTACTGCGTTGAATGTTCCGCGAAGTTTATTCACCACGAGTGTTGCTAATGCTTCACCTTCAACGTCTTCTGCTACGATTAAGATTGGCTTACCTTGTTGCACCACTTGCTCTAGTACGGGCAGTACTTCTTGGATGTTTGTGATCTTCTTGTCAGTGATGAGAATGTACGGATCTTCTAATTCCGCTTCCATCTTCTCTGTGTTTGTCACCATGTATGGAGAAGCGTAACCGCGGTCGAATTGCATCCCTTCAACAACTTCTAGCTCAGTGGCGAAACCTTTGGATTCTTCAACTGTGATGACACCGTCGTTACCAACCTTCTCCATCGCTTCTGCAATGAGGTGACCTACTTCATCGTCAGCAGCAGAGATTGAGGCCACTTGCGCAATGGAGTCTTTCCCTTCGATTGGTTTAGAGATACTAGCGATTTCATCTGTCGCCGCTTTGACTGCTTTTTCAATCCCTTTACGGATAACCATTGGGTTTGCACCGGCAGCCACGTTTTTCAAACCTTCGCGAATCATCGCTTGTGCTAATACTGTCGCTGTCGTTGTTCCGTCCCCAGCAACGTCGTTTGTTTTGTTTGCTACCTCCGCTACAAGCTTTGCACCCATGTTTTCGAATGCGTCTTCTAGTTCAATTTCCTTTGCGATTGTCACACCATCATTTGTGATGAGTGGAGAACCGAATTTCTTTTCAAGTACAACATTACGTCCCTTTGGTCCTAACGTTACTTTTACAGCATTTGCAAGTGTATCTACACCACTTGTCATTGCACGACGGGCACTTTCACTGAACTTAATGTCTTTTGCCATGTTACAGTCGCCTCCTCTTATGTTCTATGTAGGGACTTCATCCCCGTATTTAATATATCGATATCGTTATTCTGAAACAGCTAAAATGTCGCTTTCGCGCATGATAAGAAGCTCTTTATCTCCAAACTTCACTTCAGTTCCTGCATACTTGGAGAAGATCACACGGTCTCCTTCTTTAACTTCTAGAGCTACGCGTTCACCATTTTCATAGCGTCCACTTCCCACAGCAACCACTTTACCTTCTTGAGGTTTTTCTTTTGCTGAGTCAGGAAGTACAATCCCGCTTGCTGTTGTTTCTTCTTTTTCCAATGCTTCAATCACAACACGATCGCCTAGTGGCTTTAACATGGAAAACACCCTCCTTGTTTCAGATATTCAACTCTTATCTCATTGTTAGCACTCGCTATAAGTGAGTGCTAACAATTAATATAATAATCACTCAAACATGATTTTGCAAGTCTTTTTACCTCTTTTTACAAAAAAAATTTTGAAACGAGAGACAAAGAAAAACACCTTACCATTCTAGGCAGGTGCTTCCAATATTATTCTTTAAAGATGTTAAATTATTTTACGCTCTGTTCACGATCAATTTGATCATTCTGCTCCGCTCGTTGTTCTCTGACTTTTCTTTTTTGTAATCTCTTATACGTCACACGAGATAGACCTACACTTAATTCGTAAAGTAGGATGAGTGGCAGTGTAACAAATAAGTGTGACAACAGCTCTGGCGGTGTGATAATCGCAGCAATGACGAACAGAACAAAGTAAGCGTATTTCCTGAATGTCACCAACAGCTTCGGTGTGATCACTTCTAATCGCGTTAAGAAAAGAATGAGAATCGGCATCTGAAATAGTAAACCGAATGGAAAGACGAGTGTAAATAAGAAGCTAAAGAATTGGTGGATGCCATACATCTCCTCCGCACCAAGTCTTATGGCAATCTCGGTCATGAACTTAAACACAAAAGGAAACAACCAAAAATAACCGAATGACATGCCTAGTAAGAATAAAGCTAAGGCACTAGGAATAAAGCTTAAAGTCACCTTACGCTCTCGGTCGGTTAGTCCCGGCTTGATAAATGACCACACTTGAAATAAGAGAAAAGGAAACGTGATCACAAAGGCCACAATCAAAGAGAATTGAAAATACACTTTGAAAGCGTCTGTGGGTGCGATCAATACGAGTGAAAGATGATGAGCAATGTCCTGTTCAATGTATTGAATGACATGCTCAGCTGTAATAAATCCAACGATCGTCGACAGGAGAAAAACAATAAACGTATACACAAGACGTTTACGTAATTCCCCAAAATGCTCCCACATCGTCATGTTGGAACGTTTAGTCATGTTGAAACCTTCTTCCCTCAGGACCATTATTTTTCTTCTTTCTTCTTATCTGCTTGCTCATCCTCATCCGCCAAGCCTTTGGTCGCATTCTTAAACTCTTTTAATGTTTTTCCGAATGCTTTGCCTAGCTCTGGTAACTTACTAGGGCCAAAAATCAATAAGGCGACTAGAATAATTAAAATTAAGCTTACTGGTCCGATTGTTCCCATTGTCTTCACTCCTCTTTTTGTAACGGATAATGCCTCAAGAAATATTCGAGTGTTTGTAATTCTACTGTTAAATCTATGTGTTGTACACGTATGTGGGACGGAACATCCAGGCGTGCTGGTGTAAAGTTTAAAATGCCTTCAATGCCAGCATGAACAAGGTTGTCTGTTGTCTTTTGGGCCACAGACACCGGCACGGCTAATATCGCTATATCACAATCGATAGGGGATGTTGAAAGTTCATGGGTATGATGGACTTCGACTCCACCTATAGTCTGCCCTATTTTTTCAGGGGTAATATCATAAGCGCGTACAATTTGAATGTTATGGTTCTTTTGAAAGTTATAATTTAATAGTGCCGTTCCTAAGTTTCCTACCCCCACTAGAATGACGGCGGTAGGACTATCTTGTGCGAGTATTTCTCTAAAGAATTGTAATAGATATTCTACACTATATCCATACCCTTTTTTACCCAAAGCACCAAAACAGGAGAAATCCCGGCGTATGGTTGCAGCATCCACTTTTACAGCCTCACTCAGTTCCGAAGAGGATACCCTTTGCTTTCCCGTCGCTTGTAAATTCTCTAAGAATCGATAATAAATGGGGAGTCGCTTGGCTGTTGCTTGTGGGATGTGTTGCTGCTTCATTCACTGTCCCCTCCGAGTTTAAAGACCTTACGCTCCCCTTGTAGGATTTGCAATGCGTTAGGAAGCTGATCAGATATTGCTTGTAAACAGTATTTTGCCGCGTCAGGTGCACCTGGCAAATTAATGATAAGCGTATTGCCCCGCGTACCGCATAACGCTCTGGTTAACATCGCCTGTCTGGAATAGGTCATGGCATGTCTTCTCATTTCTTCAGCCATCCCCGGAACAATACGATCGATCACGAGTCTTGTCGCCTCTGGTGTCACGTCTTCTGGACTTAGGCTTGTACCACCGATCGTGATCATCAGATCTGCACGATGCCGATCGACGATTTCGATCATGTTTTCTTTTAATGTTTCAATATCATCTGGTAAAATGCGGTATGAAATCACTTCTGAATCTAAATGACTTTGAATGAGCTCCTGTATCACCGGTCCACTATCATCTTCCCTTTCCCCACGTGACGCGCGATCACTTGCTGTAATCATGGCAACCTTCCACATCTTTAATGCTCCTCCTTTAGTTTTCTCTGGTAGTCTCCACTCTTTCCACCTGATTTGGACGCTAGGTATGTTGGTCCTAGTATCATCCCTTTATCTATTGCTTTACACATATCATAAATGGTCAAAGCACTAACTGAAGCAGCTGTTAGCGCTTCCATCTCTACCCCTGTTTTTCCATCCGTTTTGACGGTAACCTCTATCTTTAATGCAAAACGTTCTTCTTGTTCGTATTCAACTTGTTGTTCTCCCGCTGCCGCTATACTTTTACTTTCTTGGCCTGCACTTTGAGAGGTTAACTTCTCGCCTCGAAATGTGATATCAACGCCTGAAAGTGAAAGCGGATGACACATCGGGATAATATCTGACGTTTTTTTGGCAGCCATGACGCCAGCTATCTGTGCGACAGATAAAACATCTCCCTTGCCGATCTTACCTTCTTCTATCTTATGGTAAACTTCCGCCCCCATCTGAACTTCACTGTGGGCGACGGCCACTCTCGTTGTGACCTGTTTGTCCGATATATCGACCATCTTAGGTCTCGCTTGCTTATTGAAGTGTGTAAACGACCCCATCGGTATCCTCCTTCAATAGATCTGCTTACATTGTACATGATTTCACAATCCTTGTCTTCACCTAACAAAAGGACAAGTGATAAATTTGTGAAAATTTGTGTGCTTGAAAGCAAACCTTAGACTAAGGTACACTGAGGGTATTGACTGAGGTGAAAACCATGATTATTTTACAAGCTCATCAAATTAGCAAATCCTATGGCACAACGCCCATTTTACACAATATTAATCTAGAAGTTCGCACGGGCGAACGGATCGGTTTGGTTGGTGTGAACGGTGCGGGCAAATCAACACTTCTGAAAATTATCGTTGGAGATCTCTCTCCTGACGAAGGTGAGATTATGAAGGGGAGAGATTACACGGTTGGTTATTTGGCTCAAAATAGTGGTTTAAACTCACAAGCGTCTATATGGGACGAAATGATCAAGGTGTTTGCTCCTTTAATTAAGCAAGAACGCAAGCTCAGAGACATTGAAGCGCGATTAGCCCAACAGGAAGTCTTACAGGATGAAGACACATATGAGCCACTGCTAGCAGAGTACTCACGACTCTCGGACACCTTTAAGGACCAGGGAGGTTATCAGTATGAGGCACAGGTCAGGACCGTGCTTCATGGTTTCCGTTTCGGGGATAAAGATTACAACACTCCCATCTCTTCCCTAAGTGGTGGCCAGAAGACACGTTTAGCGTTAGCTAAGTTACTTCTCCAGTCACCAGACTTGCTTATCCTAGATGAGCCTACGAACTATTTGGATTTAGAAACCCTCGCCTGGTTGGAACAGTATCTCCTGCATTACCCAGGCGGCATATTAATCGTCTCCCATGACCGGTATTTCTTAGACGCACTTGTGAATGTCGTATACGAAATTGAACGCCATAAAGCGACTAAATATATAGGTAACTATACGGAATTCTTGGAACAAAAAGCGGCGATCTATGAACAACAGGTGAAACAATTCCGGAAGCAGCAAAAGGAAATTGCTCGCATGGAGGACTTTGTTCAGCGCAATATCGCTAGAGCTTCTACAACGAAACGCGCCCAAAGTCGTCGAAAGGCGTTAGAAAAAATGGATAGGATGGAACAGCCTGATGGCGATTTAAAACGAGCCAGTTTTTCCTTTGATATTGACCGTCAAAGTGGGAATGACGTCCTAAACGTTAAAGACGTCACCATCGGGTATGAAGGGGTCTCTCTTAGTCAGGGTATTTCCTTCCACGCCTACCGTGGAGATGCGATCGCCATCGTTGGACCGAATGGTGTGGGGAAAACGACGCTGCTCAAAACCATGATTGATTCATTACCGCCTATAGCGGGCCATATTCTAAAAGGTACCAATGTGTCCATTGCGTATTATGATCAAGAACAGCGACGTTTAAATCCTAAAAAGACGCTATTACATGAGATTTGGGACGACTACCCGCACATGCTAGAAAAAGATGTGCGTAGCTTACTCGGACAGTTTCTATTTAGTGGTGAGGATGTGGACAAGCTTGTCCAGGATTTGAGTGGCGGGGAAAAGGCGCGTCTCTCACTGGCTAAATTGATGTTACAAAAAGCTAATGTACTCGTGTTAGATGAGCCAACGAACCATCTAGACATCTATAGTAAAGAGGTCTTAGAACAGAGCTTAATCCATTATCCGGGCACCATACTGTTCGTTTCTCACGACCGTTACTTCATTAACAGAATTGCCAATAAGGTTGTGGAGCTGCATACGCAAGGTGCGACCACGTATTTGGGCGATTATGACTACTATGTTTATAAAAAGGAAGAGCAGGAACAAATTGAGGCGCTTGACGAGCAGAAACAAAAAAATAAGCCTCAAGAAGATACAACCTCTTCTGCTAAACCTGAAAACCCTACAGATGAAAATGAAGCTTCGGACAAAGCGAAGTATGAATTGAATAAACAACGCCAGCGCATAGAGCGCCAATTCGAAAGAAAACGGTCTGCGCTTGAAGAAAAAATGACAAAGGTTGAAGAAAGAATTAATGAGTTAGAACAGGAGATGTGCCTGCCTGAAGTTTACGAAGATTACGAAGCGGCACAAAAAGTACAAAATGAACTTGATGCCTTAAACGAGGAATTAAATACGTACTTTGAAGAGTGGAGTGAGTTAGAGGAAGAACGAGACGCTACATTAAGCTAGCGCTCGTTCTTTTTTATCTCATCTGACGGGGTGTCGGCCACTTTGAGTGACAGAAACGGAAACGTGCCATAGATCATGGCAGTGGCTGCCGCTACGATACCGGAATCATTAAGTATGAGAAGTAAGGCCGCGCCTAACACGATCGATCGTAAGCCATTAAACCACGGATTGTGCTTCAGATGCTGCCACTGCTCCGCTCGCCATCTAAACATCATTAACAGACAGACCGCCAAACTGGCTACAAACAGCTTACCCCATAGGGACACGCGGACTAATTTTAAGTTTAAGGTTAGTTTTCTTGTCAAAATCTCTTGTACGGGGGCTAGATCTCCATCTGCCAAAAGATGTAAAACGGCCCCAATATGGGTATGTTCCCCTCTCCAATGCAAAGCGAATATCGCGATGGTAGCCAGTAGACCAAGAGTAAATAGGAGAAGTCCCCCTTTTTTACCTACTTGAAGTTGTACCATGAGCCATAAGGAGACGATGTAGGTCACCACACTGGCTAACGTTGCCCCTGCATTGGTCCCTAATTGTGGTGAGCCCAGTGTCAAAACGATAAAAGCGTAGAAAACAGCAGCGCCACTAAAGTAGACCCACTTCAGTGACCGCCAGCGCGTATGCTTGTATAACCAGACATACAATGAAACCACAGCGATAATGGAGGCCCCTAGTAGTATCCCTGCATATTCATTCCCTATCCCGTAGTACCTTGCACCAATAATAGGATCGAAGCCTAGAAAGGAACGCTGCATCCAAGGGCTACCTCTCCAAACGTCTATCAGGATGGCCAAAGCGTTTAACCAACCGATCAAGCTAACGAAAAGAATGGGTGGACACCACTTATATAACAGGTAACTCAGTAACACGGAACATAGAAATAGAAACCAAATCCACGTTATCCCCCCTAATTGCACCACAAGAGGGGTGAGAATGAGAAAGAAAAAGGGCGATAGCAGTATAGAGCCGATCATCACAAGGATCCAGTGGTGCTTCTCTTTTTGTTTTGTGAATCCCCAATAAAGTGTAGCCAAGAACAAAAGCACTAAAATCAAAATAATGTAAGTGGTGATGATCGGTCTTCTTTCATTGTAGATCGTAAATAAATACTGGATGTCATTCTGCCATTGTGCCAACATAGCTTGACTCATCTGTGGTGTCTTATTTTCTAGAGAACTTGAGACCTCTATCACGTGACCTGGCAAGTGTGTGGGGGATTCAATATCAAAATAAGACAGGATGGTCGGCACGAGATCTAAGTTGGATACGATACCCTCTTGCCTCGTGGTCTTCGTTTCCATCAAGCCACCTGTCTGTTGATTTGTCCACATGTAGAACGGTGCAAGATCTTCTCCGTCATCATGTGCTTGCTTAGACACATTTGAAGAGAGAACCCAGATTGCAACTTCAGAACTGGAATGTGATGATGGATCGGGATGCATAACCTCCTCTATCCAACGTGCGAAATCACGCCACCATTCGGTTTTGCTACGCTCAAAGTATTCAGCGCTCATATGAGCCTTTTCGGATAACAGACGCTTAAGATCCCCGAGCTCCACGACGGTAAAAGTACGTTCATGTGATCGCCATTGGTGGTGAATGCTCTGCTTTATCTGGTCTAGATCAGTTTGTACGCCCGTTGGAAAGTCAGACGCCTTATGTAAAACGCGTTCGTCTATCATCCCCTCAGCTTCGCCATCTTTGTTCATAATAAAGGTGGCCGCCCAACGCTGCTTATGGTCTCTCACATCGCTATTCCCTAGTGCATATGTGGACACCTGATGTGCCATTAAAGTTTCCCCGAGCCAGCCAGGGTAGGTGTCTGTTTCGCTCTCCCACTCTGCATGCAGTTTAAATATGTCTGGATGGATGATTGAAGCAGTAGTCTGAATGCCTGATCTTTGGCGATATAACGCATGGGCTTCGATATCCTTTACTTCTTCTTCACGGTTATATCCACGCCATCCACTCACCGTTCGCTGATGTTGACCTGTGGATAAACTGATTAAATGGTGGTCACTATTGATACCACTCGCCGTGCGCATCGTCATGGCACCCCAATGTAAGTTTTGACTGATGTCCGTGGGGAGGGCGCTAGTCATATCTTTTACATCTTGAAAAGAAAAGTCGGGAACTAAAACGAGGACGAGGTGTTCAGAATGATTTTGCCTAGTCGACTCATTTTGTATGTGGGCATAGGCTGGCAGACTAACATGACAAATGAGAATGATACACATCATGAGCACAAGTCCTATACGAACGCAACGGCACCTAAATTGACTTACCCACATTATTCACAACCTCCCCATTATTACACTCGCTTATATAAACAAATTGTTCACACTTCTATACACATGATTAGTGTCTCGTAAGTAGATAAATCTCATACTTTCAGATTTATATCCCCAAAAAGCAAAAAACCTGTGGATAATTAATCCACAGGTTGTGAGTATATTGTTAGTAAGTATGTGTATATTCAGATTTTTTGACCGAGTTTAGGCTTCAGTATGGGTTATCAATAAGAAAGTAGGTCTAAACCTGGGTGTGCATTAAGGTCCATTGCGTCTCTCACACCCTGTTGATAGGCAATATATCCCGCACTTGCAATCATGGCCGCATTATCAGTACATAACTCTAACGGAGGGATCAAGAGTGACACGCCAGCCTCTTCTGCTGCCATGGTTATCCTCTGACGCAGTCCTTTATTGGCTGCAACCCCGCCAGCCACGAGCAATTGTTCCACATTATAGGCTTTCGCGGCACGTATCGTTTTTGTGACCAGTACATCCACAACACTGGCTTGAAAGCTTGCGGCCACATCTTCTTTGCGAACCTCCTCTCCCCTTTGCTTCGCATTATGAAGATAGTTTATCACCGAGGATTTAAGCCCACTAAAGCTGAAATCATAAGAGTCGGGTTCCAACCATGAACGCGGGAAGTCAATATGATCGTTCCCGGATGCTGCTAACCGATCAATTTGGGGCCCTCCGGGATAAGGCAGATCTAATGCCCGCGCCACTTTATCATAAGCTTCTCCGGCGGCGTCGTCACGTGTTTCTCCTAATAACTCATATTGACCATGTTGGTTCATTAGTATCAGTTCTGTATGCCCGCCAGACACCACAAGAGTGAGATTAGGAAACACAAACTCATCGATTAAGCGATTGGCGTAAATGTGCCCTGCGATATGATGCACGCCCACTAAGGGAATATCATGAGCAAAGGATAACGTCTTCGCTGCAGCGACACCGATAAGAAGTGCGCCAACCAGCCCGGGGCCTTTGGTTACGGCAATGGCGTCAATGTCTTCGATTGACACGCCTGCCTCCCGCAGTGCTTGTTCAATGACGATGGTGACACTCTCAACGTGATGTCTAGAAGCGACTTCCGGTACTACACCGCCAAACCGCTCGTGTATATCCATCTGTGAAGCAACAACATTGGCGAGTGTCTTCTTTCCATCCTGCACAACGGCAACGGACGTCTCATCGCAACTGGTTTCAATCCCTAACATAAGTACAGATTCGGTCTCAGCCGACGTGTGCATATGCTGTTGCTCTATTTTGTACTGATCTGAATGTCCTGCTTCATGACTAAGCTGTTTCATTTAAATTCACCCACATTATAATGGCATCCTCATTATTATCTGTATAATAACCTTGGCGAATGCCATGTTTTTTAAATCCTAATTTGTGATAAAGTGCTTGTGCAATGAGATTCGACGCTCGAACCTCTAGCGTCATCTTATTAGCCCCGTAATATCGAGATATATTCATCATTTCCTGCATTAAAGTGTGTCCTATTTTTCTACCATGATAGTCCGGGTGAACAGCCACATTGGTGATGTGCGCCTCATCTATAATCACCCACGTCCCACAATAACCGACAACACGTTGATCGACCATCGCTACGATATAGTGAGCAAAATGGTTATTTAACAACTCATTATAGAATGCTTGAGGCGTCCATGGCGTTGTGAAAGCGGCGTGTTCCACATTCATCACTTGATGAACATCCTCAATGACCATCCTACGTATTTGTACCTCTCCCACAGGCATTTATTGTCCCTCGTTTCCAGATAAACGATCCCGTTCTTGTTTTTCTTTCCACTTGGCCTCCGCTTCAGACAGCTGAAGGTAGGTTGGTGCGAAAGCATGAATATCTTCTCCGATCAACTCCCTACCCTGTTGCTTAAACCCGAGGTAGGCAAGCTGGCTCCCCCGTGGGGTATGATCCACTTCACGTGCCACATACGCTTGCTCTCCAAGTACGGTCGTGATCAATTCTCTGTGCTGTATTGCGCCTTGCCCCACAAATAATAGCGTACGATTATAGGCGTCCCTCAGTTCGTGTAGGAAGGTTTCAAGATGCACATGTTCATCGTTCATAACCGTTGTAACGTGCGTCTTATCTTGATTTGTTTCATACACGCCCGCATAAACATTCCCTCTTCTAGCATCAAACAATGGCACGATCAACCCATCGTGACCCGTACAGTTCTGAGCAACCACTTGGAGACTGGATATCCCTATTATAGGCAACTGTAAAGTCCAAGCGAGGACTTTGGCAGTGGTTACGCCTATTCTGACACCAGTATATGAACCAGGTCCTTGTGCGACCACTATTTTATCTAACGCCTGTGGTTTGGTATCGAGGTCGTTCAAAAGCGCCTCAACGGCTGGCATCAAACGTAAGGAATGGTTCTTTGGTAAATGCGTATTCGTCTCCCCCACTATGGCGCCATCTTGGAGTACGGCGAGACCAAGTGGCCAGTTTGATGTGTCTATCGCTAACAGTTTCATACTTTCACCCATTCTTCAGCAATGTTATGATAACGGTCTCCATAAGGCGTCACTTGTAATACACGACTGTCTTCCCCTGACTTTTTTATTTCAATGTGCAGTCGCTCCGCTGGGAGTTGGGCCGCAATTTTCTGGGGCCATTCGATCACGACGATACCATTGCCACTGTGAATATACTCCTCGAGTCCGAATTCTTCTAACTCATCCTCAATGCGATACATATCCATATGGTATAAGTCATAAGTTTCGCCTTGATACTCTTTGACTAAGGTAAAAGTGGGGCTGTTCACATGTCTTTTGACTCCAAGACCCTTTCCGATCCCTTGTGTCAATGTGGTTTTACCAGCGCCTAGATCACCTGACAATGTTATGACATCTCCACCTTGAAGTAATGCTGTCAAAGCTAGCGCTAATTGTTCTGTTTGCTGGGCGGAATGGCTCTCCAGTTGATACATGTTTTCTGTCATAAATGTTTCATCCTTATCTCAGCTATTTTATCTGATCTATATTTACTCAGTGGAGAAATGATTGTACCCTGATTTATTAAGCTTTCTTTTGTGTTGTCCGTCTATGAGCCACACGTCACCTTGCCCTTCCTGTACATGGCCAATCGAAAATATAGATAAGTCATGGGCACGAAATTGTGCTTCTAGAGTAGACCAAGCCGACGGTGGAACGGTCCCAACGAGAACAAAATCCTCCCCACCGTTAAGCGCAAAGTCGTAAGGGTCCTTTCCCACTTCCTGTGCATAGGTGATAAGCTCTGAATCGAGTGGCATGTCTTGCTTGTTAAGCACTATATCGACTTGAGCACTCTGCTGGGCAATTTCATGTGTCTCACTGGCAATCCCATCACTCACGTCATTAAGGGATAGTCTCACTTCCTGCGATAATTGAGCCAGAAGACGTCCCTGTTCCACATGAGGTTGAGGTTGTTGGTGCGCTTGTAACAATCCCAGATAGGACGCATGATCTTTTTTCTCTGGGTGGCGTAATAATAGATCTAACCCTGCAGCCGAATTACCTACAGAGCCTGTGAGAAAGACGAGGTCACCAGGGCGAGCATTAGAACGAAGCAAAGAGACGTCTTCTTCCACTTCACCTATAGCGGTAATACTAATGACGAGCTGATGCGGATTTGATGTCGTATCTCCTCCGAGCAAGCCAATACGGTATTCGTCTGCTAGCGTACGCATCCCTCGATAAATGTCCCTCATCTCTTCCATCGTCCATGTCTGAGGTACCGTCACGGCAATGACAAAATAGGTCGGTATGCCTCCCATCGCAGCGATATCACTTATATTAGCAGCTAATGCCTTATGTCCTATCTGTTGTGGTGACATGGTGTGACGGGCAAAATGAATATCCTCAACCATCGTGTCCACACACACAATTTGTCCTTTTCCATTTGTCGGGCGATATACTGCAGCATCGTCACCTAGAGGGACTAACACGTCACCATACGTTTGAAAGGGGGCGCTCATATCTGCTATAAAGGTAAACTCATCCTGAATGTGCTCATCCTTTTCTTTTGTGTGTCCTTTTTCATCCTTGTCTGTGGACATGTGTATCCCCCCGATGATGCAAGAATGTCATGGCATCATATCTTCATTTCACTTTTTCACTTTATAAAATGTTATGTTTCCTCACTATTATATCTTTGCCTGTTTATCGCTTCAACTTTCTGCGAGATAAGCTCCTCAGTCAGTCTACTTCTCGGGTCTTCCCTTTTTTCATTTATAGCATAATCATGTACAATAATAGTGAAGAGTAGAAAAAATGCTTAAAGGGAGGGTTCGTTATGGATATCAAAGTCACGGATATGGCGATGGATGAACTTCAAAGCCTGACTTTAGAGGCAGGTCAGGGCGTACGTATTGATGCTGAAATGACAGGTGGCTGAAGTTCTACAGTGGATATACAACTGGCTCTGGATGAGACCAGAAAAAACGATACCATTTTAAAAGTTGAACACATTCCTTTCTATATAGATCGTTTCACCCAACGTTATGTTGACCAGGAAGTCGTCCTAGACTTCGATCCTGTCTCTGGATTTAAGTTAAGCAATGATGCTGAGATATTATCACACGGCTTGACGATCTACCAAGAAAAATAATAAGCGCTTACGGCCGCTCTTACTCAGGCCTTCCTTTATATTAAAAACTAAGGGAAAGAAGGCCTTCATAAAGGCGGGAGATAAACCCTCCAGCACATCCCTCATGGTGGTGCATAATGTGATTGCTATTTCATATGTAGGGTCAGGAGATCACGCTCCCAACATATATTGTAGAGCCAAAAATAATAGGTCCACGAAAACACGTGACTCGTCAATCTTTATTTTCACTGTGATATATAAAAAACGCCCTCATCTACAGGGCGTTTTTTTACGTTTATTTAACATTTTTTCTTTTCTTATTTATTGGATTGTCCTATTAACTTCAACTCAAAATCATATATGTATGGAGCGGGTGATGGGAATCGAACCCACGACATCAGCTTGGAAGGCTGAGGTTTTACCACTAAACTACACCCGCACAATTTCATCATCGATGCCTGCTGTAGACCTCTCTTTAGATCATGTTCAAGAAATGAGCTCACAAGACCTTTAGTTTATCTAATACTCTATATTATACATATATAAGACCTATATTGCAAGCTCGTCCTAGAAATATGGTCAAAATAAAAAAACCCTTAGGGTTTATTATATGGTGCGGTCGAGAGGATTTGAACCTCCACGCCCGTACGGGCACTACCCCCTCAAGGTAGCGTGTCTGCCGTTCCACCACGACCGCACAAATATGATTTTTTAACATCCTATTTCAAATGGTCATCAAATGTGCTTCCTTTTTTCGGAATTCATAATGTTTACCCACAAATGGATGTTTAAGGACTAAATAAAACAAAAATGGCTGGGCTAGCTGGATTCGAACCAGCGCATGACGGAGTCAAAGTCCGTTGCCTTACCACTTGGCTATAGCCCAACGATATATGTTTAAAAAAATGGCGGAGTTGACGGGATTCCAAAGTACATGGATGTACAAGATTCGGCGTTACATCAGGACGATGTGCTCCTAGCCGAACTTCCTATCGGGTTCGAAACCCGGAAGTACTAATATGAAATGGCGGAGCTGACGGGATTCGAACCCGCGATCTCCTGCGTGACAGGCAGGCATGTTAGGCCTCTACACCACAGCTCCTTAATGATGGTGGAGGGTGACGGGATCGAACCGCCGACCCCCTGCTTGTAAGGCAGGTGCTCTCCCAGCTGAGCTAACCCTCCGAAAAATGGTGACCCGTAGGGGATTCCGACGCTTTAGCTAGTCCCGATCCTTACAGTTAAAACAACTGTGTGACGGGGGAACCCTTGGGTGAGAATCACCTTGTTTGTTTTAAAAAATGGTGACCCGTAGGGGATTCGAACCCCTGTTACCGCCGTGAAAGGGCGGTGTCTTAACCACTTGACCAACGGGCCTTAATGTCATTTATAACTCGTCCTACATGTGTATTTAAAAATGGCGGAGAAAGAGGGATTCGAACCCTCGCGCGCCTCACGACGCCTACTCCCTTAGCAGGGGAGCCCCTTCGGCCTCTTGGGTATTTCTCCATATGGCTCCGCAGGTAGGACTCGAACCTACGACCGATCGGTTAACAGCCGATTGCTCTACCACTGAGCTACTGCGGAATGGCGAGACATTTGTTATCTTACAACGAATCATTCAAAAAATCAAGTCCTTTTTTTATAAAAGTTTACGTTGATTTTTGGGTGATTGTTTTTGTCTCTCCGTGATGCACAGCTCTCAACAGCGACTTTTATAATGTATCATATGATGGCAAGCTCGTCAACACTTTTACTTAATTTTTTTTTAACCGTGTGTTATATGAGCACATACGATATAACAGACAACGAGTGATGTTCGTCTACATGCCCTTTATACGTTGGTCAGCAGGCTCTTTTTTGGTCTACTCACAACATTATCTCTCTTCAAATATAGTTAGCACGTCCAAGCATCGCATGAACGTTATTGATACGGATTGGAGGGATTATGACATGCCCTTTTGGCTCCAACGCCAATTAAGGAGAGCTTTTTACAGAAGAGATGTGAGACAAATCCAGATACTGAATGACTGTTGGTATACTTATCACCAAACTCATATCCAATCAAAGCAGGATGAAACGTTACAGCACCCCTAGGTATGTCTCTTCATACTACCATTACCCCATTATGATTATTTTATACAATAGTCCCCCTCCAGGAGAGGGGGACTATTCATTGGCGATCATCTATACGCTGCTTATTTCGTCTGGTGGTAGCATGGACAGGCCTACTCTCCCACGCTGTTGATCTACTTGTGTCACCCATACCGTTACAATATCTCCAACTGAGACAACATCCATCGGATGGGATACGTAGCGTTTACTCATTTTCGAAATATGAACGAGTCCGTCATTCTTGAGTCCTATGTCGACAAAAGCGCCAAAGTCAACGACGTTTCTAACGGTTCCTTCAAGCTGCATCCCTTCCTTAAGATGTTCAAGTTGTAAAACATCCGTTTGTAGGAGGGGTTTCGTCAGTTGATCCCGTGGGTCTCTCCTTGGCTTTTGTAAAGCCTGTACAATATCTGTCAGTGTGGGCAGACCAAGATTAAGTTTATTAGCCCATTCTTGTAGATTGACGCTATCGAGTGCTTCTATAAGAGCTTCTGAGCCGACTTGGTCTTTCTTAAACCCGAGTTCCTTAAGAAACATGTCAGCTTCCTGATAGGATTCTGTATGGATGGGCGTTTGGTCGAGGGGATCCTCACCATCAAATACCCTTAGAAACCCGACTGCTTGTTCAAACGTTTTTGCCCCTAGCCTTGGGACCTTCAGTAATTGTTTACGACTTTTAAATAGTCCTTCTTTTTCCCGGTATTTGACCACTTGGTTGGCAACGGATTTGTTTAAGCCAGAAACGTACTGCAATAGTGAAGCTGACGCGGTGTTCACGTCTACCCCGACTTGGTTTACGGCGGATTCAACAACGAATGTCAGACTCTCACTTAAGCGAGATTGCGATACGTCGTGTTGATATTGACCAACACCAATGGACTTGGGATCAATTTTAACGAGTTCGGCTAAAGGGTCCTGTAATCGGCGTGCAATGGAGATGGCACTTCGCTCGGCAACGTCTAAGTCAGGAAATTCTTCCTTGGCTAAAGCAGAAGCTGAATAAACACTAGCGCCTGCCTCATTGATGATGATAAAGGACAACTGACGCTCTCCTGTGTAAGCCTTAATCGTTTCGGCTACAAATTGCTCCGTTTCCCGGGAAGCGGTCCCGTTCCCTATGGCGATGATGTCGATCGGATATTGCTCAAGTAAACCAAGTACTTCTTTTCTTGCCTTTTCAACCTCGTTACGCGGAGGGGTAGGATATATGACCCCTATATCTAACATTTTCCCTGTTGGGTCAACAATCGCCCACTTACAACCTGTACGGTAGGCGGGATCAATGCCTAAGACGTATCGACCACGAACAGGGGGCTGCAGGAGTAAAGACTTGACGTTTTTAGCAAAGATCTCAATTGCCTGTTCTTCCGCTTTCTCGGTTAATTCTTTTCTCACTTCCCGCTCAATAGACGGTGCAATGAGACGCTTATAACTGTCTAAAACAGCGTCTTTGACATAAGAAACTGAAGGGCTTGCCTGCTTGTCCTTCACCCAATCTTGAGCCAATCGATGAGTAATATCTTCAGTTGGCGCTTGGATAGCCACACGTAGGATGTCCTCTTTTTCCCCTCGGTTCATCGCTAGGATACGATGAGGCGGTACTTTGTGGAGAGGTTCTTGGTAATCATAATACATCTCATAAACGTTTTTGCCGTCTTCCTCTTCGTTCTTCTGCTTGGTGACAAGCTGCGCTCTTTGAAACGTGAGGTGTCTAATCCATTTACGAGATTCAGGCTGGTCTGAGACCATTTCCGCTATGATATCTTTGGCCCCTTGTAAAGCCTCGTCCTCTGATTCAATGCCATGTTCATCGGATAAGAAATCAGCGGCTTTTGTTTGTGGGTCCTCAGTATGTCCCTCAAGTAGCCAGTGCGCAAGGGGTTCTAATCCCTTTTCTTTGGCAATAGTCGCTTTTGTCCGGCGTTTTTGTTTGTAAGGTCGATAGTAATCTTCAACTTCTTGAAGTTTTTTGGCGTGTAGAATCTGGTCCTTGAGATTTTCTGTTAGCTTCCCCTGCTCATCAATGAGTCTTAACACTTCTTCTTTTCTCTGTGCTAAGCCCCTAAGGTATTGCATTCTTTCCTCTATAGCACGGATTTGCTCTTCATCTAAGCTCCCGGTTAACTCTTTGCGGTAACGGGCGATAAACGGGACCGTATTGCCCTCGTCAAGCAAGTTCACTGTTGCTTTTATGTTTTCGGGGTTTAACTGTAATTCTTGTTGTATTTGACGTCGCATTTGACGTTCAACTTCTGCTTGTTCTATGTAGCTTCCAGTATCACTCAATGGTTCTTCCCCCTTTTTGTATATTCTTACCTCTTATACAATGTAGCATGACATACGTCAAGTGCTTTCTAGCAAATAAAAAGCCTGCCACGACATGTGGAGGCTGTTGTGAACGTCTTTATTATATGTGCTTCGGTATAGGCGGCTTTATGTTTTAAAAAATGCTCTGTTTTGACTGCTCATGTACCAAGAACGGAGCGTTAAAAGTACTTACCGCTGATTAGAGTCAAGTCATCTTTATATTCCGTTTCAACAGGCGGGAGTATACGTTGGACCATTTTTTCCGGGTCTTGCTCTTCGGCGTAACGTTTTATGGCCTCACGTTCGATAGATATACCATCGGAGTACATGAGAAACATGGATTGGCGGAAAAATGGGAAGCTCATTTCTCTCATACGATACCTTCTACCACTAAGATAACCGGGCACAGATATAGCGCCCTTGAACGTCTGGTCAGGGTACAAGAGCAAACACTGTATATTACCAACCCCAGCAAAGGTGATCAATCCGCTTTTAAAGTCTAGCTTCAACGCACCGATAACGGCACCTCTAGTCGTTTGTAGATTCTGATTACAGTGAAAAACGATATGTTTTAATGATTGATGGTGATGCTCTCTAAAGGTATGCACGGCTTGTTCAGAAGCCTTTTTCGCCTCTGCACCACTCCCTAGACCGTCCGCTACCCCCGTAAAGAAGTATTCATCCGTTTCTATGGTGTAGTAGGAGTCTCCGCATACAAGTTCTCCATGTTTGGACTGCTGGCAAGTGATAATCTTCGTTTTGGAGTAAGATTTTGTTTCAATCACTTCATCAACTCCGATGGTTCTTCATCAATGGACGCTCTGATTTTTTGTAACGCTCGTCGTTGTAGTCTTGAGACATGCATTTGTGAGATCTGCATTCTCTCTCCTGTCTCCTGTTGACTCAATCCTTGGAAATAGGTCAGATAGAGAATGGTTTTCTCCCGTTCGTTAAGGACGTCAAAAAGTTTCTCGATTAACAAGGCCTTCTGAACCTTGTCATAACCATCGTCCTGTTCCCCCACGAGGTCAAGAAGCGTCATTGTGCCCCCTTCTTGATCGGCTTCCATCGTGCTGTCAACAGAAAGGGCTTGGTAGTTTTGACTCATTTCCATCGTTTCAAGAACCTCTTCGACGGAAAGCTCTAAGTACTTCGCTATTTCTTCAGCTTTTGGTGAACGCTGAAGTTGCCCCGTCAACTCCTCGATCGCCTGCTTCACTTTGGGGCCATGTTCTTTGATCCTGCGGGGAACATGAACACTCCAGGTTTTATCTCGTAAGTAGCGCTTTATTTCCCCTACAATTGTAGGAACGGCAAAGCTCTCAAAACTCCGCTCATAGGAGGGATCAAATCGAGAAAATGCTGCTAATAACCCAATCATTCCAACCTGGTACAGATCTTCATATAGGTCTTGGCTTTTGGCAAATTTTCTAGCTAATGATTTCACCATATTCTCGTAGTGCAACACAAGGGTTGTTTTGATATCTTCTTTCGGATCTTCTTGGTAGGCTTTTATCCATTCTATGATCTCTTTTTTATTGTGAAGGGGTTGTTTTGAATGATGACTCACCACTCTCCACCTCATCCCTCCGCTTATATTTGGTCATTGAGATTGCAATGCCATCTTCGCTTTGAATATGAACCTCATCCATTAGCGTTTCGATTAAGAAAAGTCCTAAACCACCTTCATGTAAGCTTTCAATGTTTGTATGGCTTTCAATGGGCTTTAATCTGTAACGAATACGATCTATTTCAAAGCTTTCTCCATGGTCGATGACCATCACTTCTAAACGATCGTCATAACTTGTGCACGTGATAATCATCTGCCCTTCGTCTTCCTTGTAGGCGTGTAACGTAGCATTGGTACAAGCCTCAGCCACGGCCAACTTAATATCCTCTACTTCATCAATCGTAAACCCGAGCCTTGAGGCCACTCCGGACAGAAATAAGCGTACAACTCCTACGTACTCCGGCTTGGCCGGTACTTTAAGCTCTACAAAATCCTGATGAGTCATGACGTTTTCCCCGCCTCCTCATTTTTTATCTCTACTATTTCGGCAAGGCCCGTAATGTCCAACAGACGTCGGATACGCTCGTTAACATTTTGAAAGGTCAGCTGACTTGAAGTTGATTTTGCTAGCTTTAATGCCCCGATAATGATGCCCAAACCCGTACTGTCCATATAATTGACATCTTTTAAATCAAGTAGGACTTGTTGACCCGTTTCTTCTAGTAGAGGATATAGGTTCTCTCTCAGTTTTGGCGCCGTGTAGACATCGACTTCTCCTGTTAAAAATAAAACTGACACTCCCTCTGATTGTGCGTTACGAATACTAAGATTCATAGCCACCCCTCCAATTATCTATACCATTCCATTCCCGAAAAAAAGAGTGTTTAAACCACTCTCCTTAAGAGGACCATTGTTTGGTCGTCATGTAATTCAAAATCTGATCGAGAAAGAAGTTCCTGATGGACAGTGTCTACTATTTCTTGTGCACTTAAATCTTTATTGGCATAAAATAGGTCACGGATTTCATTGCGCTCAATGAATTCCCCTTGGTTCCTGACCTCCGTGAGCCCGTCTGAGAAAAGAATCACCATATCTCCTGGATCAACCTCAACCGTGAAATTGCGATACTTAGCATCAGTTGTGAGACCTAATACGGGTCCTTTGACAGAAAGGTCCTCAAACGTGTCATGTTTCGCGTTGTAGAATAAACCTGGTTCATGTCCTGCTGTGGCGTAAGAAAATGTATGATGGGTCAGCGAATATTGACCATAAATCATCGTGATAAACATACTGGGGTCGATGTTACGCTCAACGACCCGGTTAATGCGGGCCATGACGGAACGCGGCTCCAGCGTTTGTTCAATTAAACTCTCAAGTGCGTATTTTATTAGCGACATACACAGGGCAGCCGGTATGCCTTTACCGATAATATCCGCGATAGCCACACCAATGGAATCCTCAGCGTTCTTATGTAAATGATAGTAATCTCCGCTGATCTTTTTTGCTGCCACACTCTTAACGCCCAATTCCATTCCCTCAGGTGCTTCCGGTGTTGGAGGGAGCAGTGTTTGTTGCATATCCGCTGCCACCTGCAGCTCAGATTGAAGCTGGATTTGCTTCTCTCTTAAGCTTTGATGTTCGCGGTACTGTAAGCCGTATCCAATCATGACCTCTAATAAAAAGTCAAAAGATCTCATCACCTCGGGCTGGAGTTGGGGCATTTGATTTTTCATCGCTTCAATATGAAAACCTAGGATATCTTCCGGTGATATCCCTTGGTCGATCAAGTTTTTACTCAGTTGTTGTCCTTCGTACAATGTCGTTTCCGAAGACTGGTACAGATACTGCTGTAGTAATTGTTCGTATTGTGTTGGCAGCCCTTCGTTCATCCTCTAGCCCCACCCTTCTATCACTCAACGCAACCATTTAATGCCTGTGATCTGTGTCCCGCTACCGGATTGCGATTGTATATGAAATGAATCCATCAGGCGTTTGACACCTGGCAAACCTGCACCTAAACCACCGGAGGTCGTATAGCCATCCTCCATTGCTTGTTGGACATCTGAAATGCCTGGACCTCTGTCCTGTGACTCTATCTGAATACCCATTTGTCCTTCTTCTTCTAAATATGAGATGCATATGGTACCCGTATGGGCGTAGAGAAAAATATTCCTTGCTAACTCTGAAATAGCCGTCGCGATTCGGGCTTGTTCTACTTCACTAAATCCTATATCTTTGGCCATTTCTCTTCCAGTTTGTCTTGCTGCTACAATATCAAGCTCTGAATCAACTTGAACACAGGATCGGATGTTCACCTGTTTATCCCTCCAATTCCTGCTTCAACTTCGATAACCCTTGCTCTAAGTTTAGTGCTGTCAGAACACCATCCATGGTAATACCTAGGTCAATCAATGTTATAGCGACAGCTGGGCGTATACCTGTAAGAACAACTTTGGCTCCCATAAGATCAGCCATTTGGATCACATCTCCCAAAACCTTAGCAATAAAACTATCGATTAAAGTGACAGAGGTTAGGTCAATGACAACGCCGCTTGCTTCCGTCTCTTTTATTCGACTAAGTAGGTCCTCCTGGAATTGAAGAGCGGTCTGGTCATCTAGTTCTATTTGTATAGAAGCGAGCAGATATCTCTCCAGCTTCAGGATTGGGATACGTGTTGTCATGCTGTACCACCCACTTCTGCTGCGACGATCTTTCTTCCTGTCTTCTCAAGTGCCAATTCAATCCCTTTCTGTAACGTACTCGTTGTTTCGAACTGTCCAAGCTCAATACCTAGATTGACAATCGTTTGAGCAATTTCAGGTCGAATGCCCACGAGAATGGTTTGTCCGCCAACAAGTCTGACGGCATCAGAGGATTGTATAAGGTGATGCGCGACCATGGTATCCACGATCGGTACGCCTGTAATATCGATGAGCACAACCTGTGACTCCCATTTAATAACACCCTGTAACAGGTTTTCCATGATCAGTTTAGCTCTATCTGTGTCGATCGTTCCTACCAATGGCATCACACTAATACCGCTAAAGACCGGAATAAGGGGGGCGGTAAGCTCTTTTAACGCTAACCGTTGGAGCTCATCGGATTTTTGCCATGACCCTGTATATTCGGACACCACCTCATCAACGAGAAAATCGGCCCAAGGTTGGACTTCATGGTAGAGGTCAAGTTCATTGCCCTTGCCTTCATAAACTTTCTCAAATTCGCTTGTCAGCACTTTTTTAAATAACTGTAATCCTTTTGTTACGTATTGGAGCGGCCATCCTAGTTTGATTTGTTCTTTTGCAAATTTTTGAATTTGCTCCGTTCTATTATGTTCCGACCAAGTAATACTCTGTATCATCACATCGACGAACTTACGATTGGTGGCATCATATAGGTCATTGGATAAATGCTGTAATCTTTGCTCCTCACGGTAAACTTTGATTTCTTTCAACCACCGCTCTATTAATACGTCCTTATGTTCCTGTATGAACTGTACAATACTTTCTTTCATGCTTCCTTACTCCTCCTTAACCGCCATGATTATCTTCTCTATTCTTTTTTCTCTTAAAATCTTGTCTAAGTGCTTTTTTTGCTAGTTTAACATTTTTTATGAATTTTTGTACCGTTTCAGTCTCGTTAGACATCGGGCCATATCGTTGGCGTTCATAGATGTCTACTATTGATGAAAAGAGTTGGGCATCTTCATTTGTTGTGTCTGGGTTGTACTTTTTCGCCCAATCACGGGCTGTCCAGTGAAGAGGAATTTGGCCTCCTTTTTTCAACGTGTATAGCCATAGGCTCTGAAAATGTCGTCTTATATTGTCATCAGCCCTCCTTAATGTCTTTCGTTTCTGCATTACATTTTGTGAATTAACCTTCTGTGCCCATTTATATTTTTTTCCCTCAATGGCATCGGTTGGGGAATGAGGTGCGATGACCCCATGTTGTACTAAGCGGTATAGATACATGACCAAGACAGCTATAATGAGTCCTAAGAACGCGACAGATACTATGCCGATGACAGTGAAAAAGACACTCTCCAATCCAGACCCGTCCGACGCCGTTTGTTTCTCGTTCCAGCGCTCGAGATCAAATGTCACGTTGTATTCCTCCGCTTCGGGTGCTTCAGTTTCTTTGATCGGCAAATGGGACATCCATTCAAACAGATAAGGCATGTTCATCACAAGCTGGTAAAGGAGTCTCGGTATTTGTATGAGCATTTGCCGTAAAGGATCAAAGAGTAAGAAAAGTAGCCCAGTCCCAATGACACCAGCTATTACAACGTAGACAAGTACCCCCTGCCGTTTGCACCACTCCCACACGGTACCCCCGGTTTCTTCTATTGTATGAATAAAATTGATATACAGAAGGCCTAGTACCAACAACAGAAGCTGAGGCACAATAACACTATACATCCAAGTGTGCTGCTGACCCTCAAAATGGTGACTCGCGAGGATGAGACCTACAACTAAAAAGAAGGTGAAAAAACTAAATCTCTTGGTCAGCTGATCTCCTTTAAGCGGAAGCTGTATGATCGTCATGAGACGCCATAACGGGTAAATGAGCCAAAACACAACATGGAGGAGATGGTACCCCCATAGAAAAAGCCCGAGTAAGATGACTACGAGCGCAGCGTATGGCCACAACCTAGGTAGGTTCATCACGGCCATGACAACACATAAGACAAAAACCAACCAGGACATATCGTGCCATCCCCATACCGCTATACTGTCGCTACTGTACATGCGATAGATGGCGAGTAGCATCAATGCGGTGAGCATCTCCTGGCCATAGTATAAGAAAGAAGTCGTGATTCGCTTAAGCATAGTGACGCCCCCTGTGTCCTAACGCTAGCGTTTTTCCCCAGATTCCTAGCGTTAAGTTTTCATGGGCGGTATCAATGATGAACACTGTGATGCCGTCTCGTTGCATTTTATGTTGGAGTTGCTTTATATCATCCGTGATATAAGGGGTGACCAAGACAAATATTTTTCCTTGCCCACGAGTGGTTTGGTGAGCATAGTAAACGCATTCCTCGTAAGGCATGGATGCGTAAACACCTACTCTCGCTAAGGCCTCTAAGGTACGAATGTAATGATCTCTTCCCGTTCCACGCTCTATGTGGAAGAATGGTTTATAGCCTGCTGATCTGATATTAATTAAGACTTGATAAGGTATGTTTTGTGTTGTCGCATATTGCGCTAATGAGCCTATCGCCGAGATAGCACGCTCGACCAGCGTTTCGTCAATGCCTCTCCAGCTCTCTTGAAATGCACGAACGTTGCCAATGATGACACATTCTGTATGTGCCGTTTTATCTCTCAATTTGGTATGGAGGTGCGGTTTTCGAGCCGTCGCTTTCCAGTCTATCTTGTTAAATGGATCTCCTGGTTCGTACAAACGGGCGCCTACCGTATAAGATGGGTCTTCATAAATAGACGCCTGGACAGCACGATCTCCCATGGGACTAAGTGCGATATTCTTCAACCCCTGAATGGGTTGGAGTTGAGGGTATATGAGCAGTTCGTGACGCTTATCTGGGGAGAATCCCTTCGTGACAACCCCCGTTTCAAATGGATCGGCTAGTGTGAGCTTTCCCTCTAATACCTGAATAACCCCTCGTTTTAACGCTTCTCCCTCCCATGTATACTCAGTCCCCTCATGCGCACTAAGGGAAAGTGGCACCTCATAGGTATGAAAGATTTCCCCCTCCCTCGTCATTGGCCCTTTTAAATGTAAATGCTTACGCAATTGAAAGGACCATATCAGCCGAGACAGCCCTATCTTACCTTTGTGATTAATGGTCATCGTCACGCGTGATTTTTCACCTGGAAACAATCTTTTATCTTGCCATTTCACATCTACTTCTATATGCTTCAAGCCGTTCTTCAGATACATATGACTGAAAAGGTTTAATAAAAATATAAAAAAAGAAAGGTACAGGAGCGGGCCAACATTAAATAACACGGCTATCATGAGGAAAATAATAGCCATGAACCTGAGTACCCTCAGTTTAGGATCTTTCTTTACATTCATACTACGAGGCGTCATCTTTCTCCAACTTCTTCCACTGGTACTTCTATCGTTTCGGTAATCTCCTGGATGATATCTTCTGCTGTTCCGTGTAACTGCGCATCTAAAGTGAGCATTAGTCGATGCGTCCCTACAAGTGGGAACATCGCCTTAACGTCATCCGGTGTCACAAAAGCCCGCTGGCTGACATACGCTTTAGCCTGCGCGGTTCTCATCAATGCCAGTGTCCCTCTTGGACTTATCCCTACTTCTACTTTCGGATGTTCTCTTGTTTTTCTCACCAGTGATAGCATGTATTTAGACACACTTTCATCAATGTAGACACTCATGGCTTCTTTTTGCATATGCATGATATTGTCCGCTTCTGTGATCGCTTCAATACGCTCCAAAGGATTCGTTTCTTTGAATCTTTGCATCACTTCATACTCTTCAGCAAACGTCGGATAGCCAAGCCGAATTTTCATTAGAAAGCGGTCTAGCTGTGCCTCCGGTAGGGGGAATGTCCCTTGTGACTCAACCGGGTTCTGAGTGGCAATCACAAAAAATGGGGATGGTAATGTCACCGTTTGTCCATCGATGGTCACCTGCCGCTCTTCCATACCTTCTAGAAGACTCGACTGTGTCCGAGGCGTTGTACGATTGATCTCATCCGCAAGCAGAATGTTCGTATAGATTGGACCTAGGCGCAACTCAAATTGTTGTTCTTTAGGATCAAAGAAATGGATACCTGTCACGTCTGAAGGGAGCACATCCGGTGTAAACTGGATACGTTTAAACTCACCATTGACTGTTTTGGCCAACGTTTTAGCTAATACTGTTTTACCCGTCCCTGGAACATCTTCAAGCAATACGTGACCATTGGCAATCATGGCGATGATTAATTGTTCAATCACTTCTCCTTTTCCGATGATCACGTTTTCAATATTATTTTTTATTGCTATAAGTGATTGTTGTTGGGTTGTTAAGGCCACTATGGGTCTCTCCTCTCTGGAACAAATGCATGTTGAACTACGCCCGTGAGTTGACAACATATTTTGACACCTTGTGATATATGTTAATTTCTATCATTCACTTCCAATTCCTCTCTATTTCTCTTGTGTCGCCAAGAAAAAGATGACATAAGACAAAAACTCCTGGTACCATTCACCAGGAGGAAAGTGACGTTATTCATTTTCCTTTGAGTAGCTGAGAGGTAAGCGAACAAAAAAGGTGCTCCCCTTACCGAAAGTGCTTTCAAAGGTTAAAGCACCGTTATGTTTGTGGATAATTTCTTTGCATATGTGTAGCCCTATACCATACCCGTGTATATGTTCATGTTCCGGACTGTAGACGCGAAAGAAGCGTTCAAAAATTCTCTTTTGTTGATCGTTTGGGATACCGATTCCTTCGTCACGAACAGACAAAGTCATATACCCGTCTTCGGATCGTAATTGTATAAAAACGTCTGGGGCATCGGGTGAGTATTTTATTGCGTTGGAAAGCAGGTTGGAAATGACGCGTTTGACCTGTTTGATATCTATGTAAACTGGAAGGTCCTCTTCTAAGCTAAAAAAATGCAAATGATGAAAGTCCGTCGGTATCATAAACTCTTCTATGGCTTCCTGTATCACCTGAGTGAAATTCGCCTTTTGAAAATTCATTTGAAATTTGCCTTGATCAATTTTGAATATGGAAACGAGTTCATTCGTCAACTGGTCTAACCGTATGGCTTCATCATAAATGACCTTAAAAAAAGTCTTATCCCGCTCAATTTCACTCATTATAAAAGATGTCGGTTGAAAAAACCATTTACGATTACGTTCTTTATAGCGTTCCAATACTAGCTGAATAAAGCCTTTGATCGCTGTTAATGGCGTCCGAAGCTCATGAGCAGCAATTTGAATAAAATCTTTTCGATGCTGATGCTCGTCTGGAATGGGGTCCTCAGGTCGAAGGGTATGCATGACATACGTGACCTCTTCCCCTTTCACAGGTAACTCTTGTGCTTGAACAGTCCAGGGTTGTTCTTGAAGGACAAAGCGTTTAAAGGACTCTTTTTCTCCCATAAGAATTTGATCAAAGCATTCGTTTAACTCCTGTTGAAAACTATGAAAAATGGCTTTTTCCGCTTCTTCGTTGGTCACTTTTTTAATTTCCTCTATGAACTCTTCATACTTCCGATTAGAAAAAACCATCCTCCGCTCTTGGTCAAGGATACATACGGCCTGAGGAAAGGAAGCCAAAGCACGATACATCAAATCATGTTTCTCTTCTATCCCATTCGTTGGCAAGACCATATATGATCCCTCCTTTCTCTGCTACTCTCCACTCACTTTCCTCAAGAATGCATACGAACGCTTTCAAACTCTTGAATAAAATAAAAAAGTCAGCCAAAAGCTGACTGACCAACACTTTTGGCAGCGAGAAACCGTCCACTCTTTATTAAATATGTAGCCCATGCTTGTCTCATGGTGCTTACACCTGTCGCTTTTTATGGATGAGGATTGTTGGTTGTTACACGTTATTATTTGCTAAGCTTTCAAATTTTCTAATTTTAGTATACTATTTTGCAAAATGTGCCACAAGTAGAAATAGAAAAATAAACACAAAGCCCTACCATAAATTGGACGGGCTTGGTTTCTCGTATGCTGTTGTTTCACCTTAGAATTCAATGAGACCGAGGCTAATTTGCAACGCATCGTCTACTTTGGACATCATTGTTTCATCTAAGTGGGTAATTTTATCCGTTAAGCGTTGTTTATCTATGGTTCTGATTTGTTCTAGGAGAATAACAGAGTCCCGATCAAAGTCATAATCCTCTGCGTTAATCTCCACATGAGTAGGCAATTTTGCTTTTTGGATCTGTGCGGTAATGGCTGCGACGATGACTGTAGGACTAAAACGATTGCCGATATCGTTTTGTATCACTAAGACAGGACGTACGCCACCTTGTTCAGATCCTACAACAGGTGAGAGGTCCGCAAAATAAACATCGCCACGCTTGACAATCAAAACTTTACACCCCGCTAACTAAGCGGTCTACGGTGTGTTCAGCCTCTTCTTCAGCTAGGAATGCTTCAGAAGCCATGTTTAGATTAATGCTGGCCATTTCCATGTAGCCTTTTTTCATGCTTTCACGGATATATCTCTTTTTGCGTTCTCTCAAGTAAAGCTTCATGGCTTGACGAATGAGCTCGCTGCGATTTGAGTTTTCTTTTTCCACTACGCCGTCCACCTCTTGCAACAGATGTTGCGGGATACTGATCATGATTCTCTTTGTGTTCGTATTGGACACAATCCACGCACCTCCAACAATCACCATAAACACCGATATTCTCATTTCATGATTCCATCTAATATAATACCATTATGTCGATGAAAACACAAAATTATACTTTCTAACCTTATTTTCGTCATATTTGACGAAATTCCTGCCAGTTAGATTTGGGAATCCTTGTTAACTTATGATGAGACACGTTCTGTAAGCAACTTTATAGATTCTAACACGCTGAGGTCTGGAAACGCAAGAAACGAATCTTATTTGTACACACGAGGGACTCGTTCACCAATCATGCACGGTATTTCATAATTGATGGTTCCAAGTATGTGAGCAAGGTCATCTGCTGTGATGGCTTGATCCTGTTGCCGTCCAATGAGCGTCACAATTTCAGATCTTGGTAAACGAGTGTGTAGCCTGACGACGCTTGAATCCATACAGATCCTGCCGATAATGGGATGTTTTTGTCCTCTAATGAGAACCTGCGCCTGATTAGACAGATTGCGACTATAGCCATCTGCGTATCCTATCGGGATCACGCCAACCCACTCTGGTTTCTCAGTCATGTAAGTTTTTCCATAACTGACACCCGTTGATGGTGCTAACTGTTTCACCTGACTCAACCTCGTGTGTAGAGAGAAGGAAGGGGTTAGTGTAAAAGGAAACACGGTTTTCATATGTTCGGAAGGATAAAGTCCATACATACTTATGCCTACCCGAACCATATTAGTCTCTAAATCATCAAATTCTCTTACTGTCCCCGCACTGTTTGCGGCGTGATAGTATTTGATAGGGACTTTTTGTTGCTTTAAGAAGACCTGTATACGTTTAAATCTTAAGACCTGTGCTTGTGTATAGGTGGTATCCTCCTCGTCGGCAGTGGCTAGGTGTGTGTATAAACCTTCCCATAGCAAGTGAGATGAAGACCGTAAACGTGTTTGGTATAAATGAACAGCTTGTTCAATCTCACCATGGGTGTTGATTCCAAACCGACTCATGCCTGTATCAACCTTAAAGTGGAATCCTAATGCGGGTAATTGTGGTTCAACTTGGGTGCTAAGCTCAACAAGGTGCTCAACGTCCACTGCGGTAAGTGATATCCTCTTCTCCTGTGCGAGAGACGCATACTCAGGAGGTGTATAACCGAGCACAAGCATAGGCGCTTGTACACCTGCGTCACGTAATTCTAGTGCTTCTTCAAGTAAGGCTACTGCGAGCCAGCTAGCCCCAGCTTGAAGTGCACTTTGAGCCACACGGACTGCACCGTGTCCATAACCGTTAGCTTTGACGACGGCCATGATTTCCTTTTCTGCCGGGAGGTGTGTTCGAAAGGCGCGAATATTTTTTTTGATTGCTTGTAGATCTATTTCTGCCCATGTTTGTCTAATCATGTCTCTAGTCCCCATGTCTTTCTCACTCTTCCTGTCAAACATTAGTGTCTGCTTCTACAATTGATGATAAAAAATGAATGATTTCAATGTGCTTACAAAGAGGAAGTGAAAAAAGAAGAATAGGACGCTATTCTCCTCCTTTCACTCAACACAACATGCTTTCATTGCTTTTGTTGTCCACTGTCTTCTACATTATTTAATAGTGACATTAGTTGATAGCGAAGTAAGGTGTTCTGTGTTCTGTATTTGTGTTCTGTGTTTTAATCCAATGGATGACCTTCTCTCGTTATTTGCTAGACTGACCCACAAACGATTGAGCCACTCTCACCATCTCTTCTTGAGGCATATCGCTACTGCTAAGCGTAAAGTCCACACCTTCATATGTCCATTGTAAACTGTTATCAGTCATAACACCAATCCCAAACCCGAGATCGACTGGATCTCCATTGGGCATATGAACTTTCTTGGCTTGTGGTCGTTCCTGGATGACATTAAAATGATAATCCCCCGCGTAACGCAACACGACGCGTGGGTCACCATCTTCGGTGGTCACCTCTTGTTCCTCCACGAGATCAACTTGACCGGGTTCGTAAGTGGGATAGTATGTGCCAAAGCTGCCTTGAGCGGCTTCTTGACCCTCGGCCATTGCTGGTAGAGAGTCGAGTAGTGCCCCTTGCATGTTACGCTCCATATCAAACGCATCGTTTTCAAAGGCGTAATCAAACTCAACATTCGTAAAGTCTACTACGACTAATTCATTAAAATCTGCGTCCATCACTTCTACTTTTACAGGCTTTAAATCTTTGCTTAACGTAATTCTTTGATGGGCAAGCGTGCGGTTCTGGTAATTCGCCGCCACTTCAAACACGTAATCTCCACCTTCAGTTGAGAACTTACGGTTTGAATCCGAAACGATGTCCTTCACCAACGACTCGAATAAGTAAACCTGCCCCTGGTTTTCAGGCCATCCACTTTGGAAGCGGAAACTCTTATTCAGATGAGGTGTTAAAACGAATACACCGTCATCATTCCGCAAAATGATCTGGGTCATCTCTCTGGCTTTGTTTGTGAGACCAATGCGGTAATAATGTGGCTCTTGGTGCCATACCTCTACAAGATACTCCTGAGGTTCTTCCCCCGTCTGGAGGGCAAGTTCTGCTTCAGCCTTATAACTTTCCATGTTGTTCAGCAGATCTGAAAGATCTCCGACAACATCTTCTTCACCTTTTCCACCACAAGCGGACAAGAGAAGGGCGAGTATTAAGACTGAGGACAATAGAAGGAACCCCTTTTTCATAGCATCATCCCCTTCACTAAGTTTCACGATAAATATGTATGTCCAAGCAAAGGGAGATATGCAGACTAGCATGACATGCCTTGAATATTTTTTTATCCTTCTATTATCACTTGGGCTATGGCTAGCTCTTTACTATGGGAAATGGAGACGTGGCACCGTACTGAATCACCATCCTCAACGTTTAACGAACGCAAAATGTGTGCTGATACCGTTAGCTGTGGCTTACCATTACGATCAGCTAAGACCGATATATCTTGAAAGCCCATTCGTTTCCCAATTCCTGTGCCGAATGCTTTGGCACACGCTTCTTTGGCAGCAAAACGACCTGCCAAAAACTCAACTTGCCGCTTAGAAGATGGATACTGCTTGTACACTTCCTGTTCAGACGATGTTAAAACACGCTCGATAAACCGTTTATTATTTAACACGGCGTACTCAATTCTGTTTATTTCTATCATATCAATGCCTGTTCCGATAATCATGCCATCACATTCTTTCTCATACTATGTTAATATTATAAAAGATACTGACCGCAAAAGCGAGGTGCCGACTGTGTTTGTTAGATATGAAAGCTTTGGGCAATTCATTCGATTATATCCTGTTGTTACCTTTATTGTCGCGCTTAACACCTTACTATTTTTACCATCCCTGCTTGCGCCTACATTTTACTATTTCTACATATATGGCCTTGGGGTAGGCTCAAATGAAGCTCTGGCTGCCGGACAATGGTGGCGTTTGGTCACACCTATCTTTTTACATGGGGGCATCGGGCACTACGTCTTTAATACCTTCGCCTTGATCATTTTTGGTCCGGCTTTAGAGCGAATGGTGGGTCCGTATAAGTTTTTTTTAGCTTACCTTACTGCCGGTATCGCCGGTAACTTAGGAACGTATTTCTTTCAAGTGAGCAGTCATTTTTATCTTGGGGCTTCTGGTGCGATCTACGGTTTGCTAGGGATCTACTTTTATATGCGGTTTTTCCGTAAAGATCTGATTGACCCGCAGTCCGCGCAGATCGTCACGACTTTTTTGATCATAGGGGCAATTTATACCCTCATTGTCCCAAGGGTTAGTATATTGGGTCACTTGTTCGGGTTTGTCGGAGGAACTGTGGTTGCTCCCTTATTGTTCACTGGTATGAGGAAATATTTTACCACTCTTAGCTCAAACCAGCGTTCATCTCATGACAACGATGTGGTGAGCTTCGACCCCCAACGCTGGGAAAAGAAAAGAAAATTGAAAAAGAAATTGAGGGTGACATTTGGTGTCATTTTAGGTATATTGGTGATAATAGGTCTTTTGTCTCGATTTACTTAGTAAGGGAAATGTAAAATTTTGTCGTTTTGTTCCCTTGCGCGAGTAAAGCGCTTACATTGGTGATACAGATATAGCTACGTGTAATTTGTATCACTTATTTCTTTGTCAAATTATCTGACTTTTTGTAGAAATCTAACAGCTTATATGCTATGATTAGCACTTGTATAGGTACTTTAGTTATACCTTTTGTTTTATTTACTATTATTGGGCGTCAATTCTTTTATTTTAACTTCCTATTCAGAATTTTGGCACTTATTATTATCATTCTTATCTTGTAATAATGATTATTAACAACAAACCTAGGTGGTGGTTCAGGCGTGTCAGCTCTATTAGAAGTCAAAGATTTACAAACATGCTTCGTGAATAAAAAACAAAGGCTTGCAGCTGTTGATGGTGTAGATTTAAGTATTCATAAGGGAGAAACTGTGGCCTTGGTTGGAGAGTCTGGTTGCGGTAAAAGCATGACTTCCCTATCGATCATGAGGCTTGTGCCATCTCCAGGTGGAGAAATATCTGAAGGTGAGGTCGTGTTCGATGGCACTAACTTATTATCGCTCACTGAAGACGAAATGTGCCGTGTTCGGGGCAATAGTATCTCAATGATTTTCCAAGAACCCATGACCTCTCTTAACCCGGTCTTGACGATTGGCAGACAATTAATTGAAACGGTTATTTTTCACCAAAAATTAAATAAAGCCGATGCAAAAGAGCGTGCTATTAACCTGCTTGAAATGGTCGGATTCTCACGTGCGGAAGAGATTATCAAAGAGTATCCTCACCGCCTATCGGGTGGTATGAGACAAAGGGTCATGATCGCAATGGCGATGAGCTGTAATCCTAAATTATTGATAGCAGACGAGCCTACCACGGCGCTTGACGTGACGATCCAAGCTCAGATACTAGAGTTAATGAGAGAGTTAACTGAAAAATTCGATACGTCTATTCTATTAATCACGCATGACCTTGGTGTTGTTTCTGAATTGGCCGAAAGGGTCGTTGTCATGTATGCTGGTCAGGTTGTTGAAGAAGCGATTGTAGACGATCTATTCAATGAACCGTTACACCCTTATACAAGCGGTTTACTAGATTCGGTGCCGGTTATTGAGGGTGACATTGAGCGTTTATATTCAATTAAAGGTAATGTGCCTGCCCTAGATGAAATGCCCAGTGGTTGCCGCTTTGCCCCACGTTGTCATAAAGCTTTTGACCGCTGTTTCAACGAAGCACCGCAAGTTCAACAGGTAGGACCATCCAGACGTGTGCGTTGTTTCTTATACGAAGGCGAGGAGGGGTAAAGCATGGAAGTGAAAATCAGAGGGAACGATATAGAACAGTCTCTCAGTGTAGAGGACAATGAACTATCACAAAACTCGCAACAGTCTGATCAGGATCATGAAGATAACGTGTTATTAAAGGTAGAGAATTTAAAGAAGTATTTTCCGATCAAATCAGGTGTTCTGCAAAAAACGGTGGGGCATGTTAAGGCGGTAGACGGTTTAACCTTCAGTGTCAAAAAAGGAGAAACGATCGGTATCGTTGGTGAATCCGGTTGTGGTAAGTCAACGGCTGGGCGTACACTCATCCGATTATATGAACCCACAGAAGGCAACATTATTTTTAAAGGTCAAGACATCTCTCATCTACCTGAGCACACGCTTAGAAAAAGCGTCAGAAGAGATATACAGATGGTCTTTCAAGACCCATACGCATCATTAAACCCTAGGAAGACGCTAAAAGAAACACTCGCGGCACCTTATAAGGTTCACAGACTTGCAAATGAGAAGGACCGGCATGAGCGTGTAGCTTCCCTACTTGAAACAGTTGGGCTTAACCCTTCATTTATCAACCGTTACCCGCATGAGTTTTCGGGTGGACAGCGGCAAAGAATTGGGATTGCACGCGCGCTAGCTCTACAACCAGATCTCATTATTGCCGATGAACCTGTTTCTGCTTTGGACGTCTCTATCCAGGCACAGATTATAAACCTCATGGAGGATTTACAAGAAGAGTTTGACCTCACTTACATCTTTATTTCTCACGATCTCAGCGTGGTACGCCATATCAGTGATCGTGTGGCCGTGATGTACTTGGGTAACATGATGGAGCTTGCTGAAAAGGATGATCTGTACGCTGAACCGTTACACCCTTATACGCAAGCCTTGCTTTCATCAGTACCAATACCTCGCAAAGCAAATATCAAGAAACGGGAACGTATCATTTTGCAAGGGGACTTGCCAAGTCCTTCTGACCCACCTGAGGGCTGTGTTTTCCATACGAGATGTCCTGCTGTAAAGGACGTTTGTAAGCAAAAGGTTCCTCAATTCCAAGAAGTTAAGGATGGACACTTCGTTGCCTGTCATCTCTATGAGTAAGGTGAGTTTCTCGTTTTTGGTCTTTCTCTTTTTATTCTCTCATACATTCTAGCAAAGGGGTGATGCCGTAGAATCATGGACATATAAGTGTTGTTTAATGTCGTACAAGTTATCAACATAAACCTTATGAGGAGGGGTCAATTTGAGTCAAAAGAAAACACTTATTTTATTTCTGGGTTTAATGATGGTATTCTCTTTGTTCCTTGCAGCTTGTGGACAAGAGACCGAAACGGGCACAGAGCCTGAAGAAAATGATGAAGGTTCTGGTGAGGAAGCTGCAACTGGTGAACCACAAACTGGTGGAGATCTTGTATGGGGACAGACCGGATCTCCTACTTTATTTAATCCGTATTACTCGGAGGACACTGTAAGCTCTGCTGTAGAAAATCTTATTTATGACTCATTACTTCAATCGGACCCGAACTTTGAGCCAGAACCACGCATGGCAGAAGATTGGAATGTTAGTGATGACGGTTTGGTGTATACTTTCAACCTAAAAGAGGGCATTACATGGCATGACGGTGAGCCCTTGACGGCGGATGATGTCGTATTTAGCTATAGTATTCCTCTACATGAAGATTATGATGGTCCAAGAGCGTCAACATTTGAAAGAATCGATAAAATTGAGGCCCTTGATGACCATACTGTTCAAATTACGCTTTCGGAGCCTGACGCAAAGTTCATTTGGGTCGGTGGTTATCATATCTTACCCGAGCATATCCTCGGTGACGTGCCAATTGCTGACATAGCTGATCACGATTTTAACACTAAAAAACCTATTGGTACTGGACCGTTTGTTTTTGAGGAATGGCAAGATGGTCAACATGTCAAAATGTCTGCAAATGAAGATTACTATCAAGGGCGTCCTTACCTTGACACTGTGACTTTTAAGATTGTTCCTGACGCCAACAACATGCTCGTACAGCTTCAAGGTGGCGATGTTAACTATTGGAGTAAAATACCTGAGGGAGACGTCAGAACTGTTAAAAAATTGGAGGACCAAGGTCAATTAAAAACGTCAACGACAACATCCTTGTCCTACACTTACCTAGGATATAATTTACGTAATGAATTATTCCAGGATCCAAATGTTAGAAAAGCGATGACACACGCTATTAATCGGGAAGAGTTAGTGGAAGTCATCTTAGACGGACAAGGAGAAGTGGCTCACGCACCTTCAAGTCCACTCAGCTGGGCTTTCAACCCAGATACTATACAGTATGATTTTGATCCAGAAAAAGCGAAAGAGCTCCTTGCTGAAGCGGGATGGGAGCCTGGTGAAGACGGCATTCTAGAGAAAGATGGAAAACGTTTTTCATTTGAGTTAAAAACAAACCAAGGAAATAAAACTCGGGAAGAATCTGCTGTCGTTATCCAAGAATACTTAAGCGAAGTGGGAATCGAAGTAAAGACCCGTGTGATGGAGTGGAGTGCCTTCATTAATGATGTTCAAGCGCCTAACTGGAATTTTGAAGCGATCATCCTTGGTTGGGCCTTAGGTACTGATCCAGATCCTACTGGCATTTGGCATTCAAAAGAGATAGAGAATGGATTAAATTTCGTCGCTTATGAGAATGATGAGTTAGACGAATTGATGGACGAACAAATTGTAGAGATGGATTTTGAAACACGCCAACAAATGATTTGGGATATCTTTGGTAAAATTGCTGAAGACCAACCGTATACTTTCTTATTCTATCCAACAGAAACGGCGGCCATGCCAACCAACCTACACGATCATACTCATCACCCACGTAACAGAGAATATAATGTTCACGAGTGGTGGCTTGAACAATAAGTCAATGTTAAGGGGAAGGGAATCCCTTCCCCTCTTTCTTAATAAAATGAGATTACTCATTGGTCCATAGACATTATCCATCTTAATAAATGTATAAATTGCTTAATGTTCTGGATATACTGCTGTCCACGGTAAAGGAGGATTAAGACCAGCATGACAACTTATATCATTCGCCGACTCATAATGACGATTCCCATCCTGCTTGGCATCACAATATTGACTTTCGCTATCATGCATTTAGCACCTGGTGATCCAACAAGTCTCATGATAGACCCTTCGATTAGTCCAGAAGATCGAGAAAAGATGATCGAAAATTTAGGCCTAAATGATCCTGTTCATATCCAGTATGCAAAGTGGCTAGGTCGCATGGTCCAAGGCGATTTTGGCACCTCTTTTATTCGCAAGGGTACATCTGTTAGTGAGATGATCATGAACCGGCTGCCTAACACATTGATACTGATGACTGCATCTACTATACTGGCGATTATTGTTGCTATTCCTTTTGGTGTGGTATCAGCTACGAGACAATATACGAAGCTTGATTACTCAGTAACAGTTGCATCATTTCTTGGACTTGCTACACCCAACTTCTGGATAGGGTTAATATTACTGATGCTATTTGCACTCAAGATTCCGATATTTCCAACGGGCGGCGCGGAAACGTTAAATGCCGAATTTAGCATACTCGATCGTCTGCATCACTTAATTTTACCAGCTTTTGTACTAGCGACAGCTGATATGGCTGGGTTAACGCGGTATACACGTTCAAGCATGCTCGAGGTTGTTAAACAAGATTATATGCGCACGGCTCGAGCTAAAGGCTTTAAAGAATGGACTGTTATTTATCAACACGGGTTAAGAAACGCACTTATACCAGTCATTACGATCTTTGGCTTAATGCTTCCGACATTCTTTGGTGGCTCTGTCGTTGTAGAGATGATTTTTAACTGGCCCGGAATCGGTAAGCTCTTTATCGACTCTGTGTTCCAACGGGATTATCCGGTGATTATGGCCATTACGGTTATCTCAGCAACAATGGTCGTCATTGGAAATCTTATTGCTGATATCTGCTATGCTATCGTTGATCCTAGAATTGAGTACTAAGGGGGGCAAAGAACATGCCAAATGAAGATTTACAACCAGCACAGCACTTGGAGCCAGATCCAATAAAAACGCAAAAATCATCAAAAAAGGCCGATACACTGTTAAAAATCGTCTATGAGAAATTTATTAAAAATAAGTTGGCAGTGTTTGGGCTCATCACTCTCATACTGATTATTTTGGCGGCTATATTTGCCCCTCAGTTAGCCACTCATGATCCGAATAATCAAGTACTCACTGATCGTTTAGAGGCGCCCTATATCGTGGATAAAATACAAAACCCGGATGCTGAAACTCATAGTGAGTATTGGCTAGGAACGGATAACTTGGGACGAGACCTTTATAGTCGTCTCTTATATGGGGCAAGAATCTCTCTGATGGTCGGTTTTGCGGCTGCGTTCGGGGCTATTACCATCGGGACCGTTATCGGAGCTCTCGCCGGTTATTACGGGGGAAAAGTGGACGCATTCTTAATGAGGCTCGTCGATGTTATTATTTCTTTCCCTAACATCTTTTTATTGATTACCTTGGTCAGTATCTTTGACCCTGGTATTGACAAACTAATACTGGTGTTTGCCTTACTCGGTTGGACGGGTACAGCAAGGATTGTACGTGGGGAGTTCCTCACCTTACGAACGAGGGAGTTCGTCTTGGCCGCTCGAACAATGGGCATGAGAAGCAGTGCTATCATTTTCTCTCATATCCTACCTAACGCTATGGGGCCCATCATCGTGGCAGCTACCCTACAGGTCGGCGGTATTATCTTAGCAGAGTCCACTTTGAGTTTCTTAGGATTAGGCGTTAACCCTCCTACAGCCACTTGGGGGAATTTGTTACAAGGGGCTCAAAACTTCACGATTATGCTAGAAGCTTGGTGGTATCCTCTATTGCCTGGTCTTATGATTCTGATTACCGTACTATGCCTAAACTTTGTTGGGGATGGCTTGCGGGACGCTTTAGATCCAAAAACATTAAAGTAATCTTTCATTCTCCACAACGCCAAGCATATCTTGGCGTTATTTTTTTATTTTTGTACATTATTTTTGCAAGTGCTTTTATCGCAACGGCGGATGAGTTGAATGCTGGGAAATGTTATAAGAAGCATCATGCCTTTTTGCTCCATAGCGTGTACTAGCGCATATGGAGATACACACGAAGATTCTCGTGCATCTCGTGTAACTTGTCTGTGTGATCTGTCGTAATGATATATTGATCACCCTCAACACGGGAATCGTAATCGTGGTACCCACGTTCATGAAGAAAATCATCAATCACACTCACATCTTCGTTTTGAGTTAAGAGCATTTTATTCCCTACGTGATGCCCATTAAGATAGACTTCATAAATGTCATGGCTGCTTTTGAAGTCTTGGTCCGCATCAACGTCAATAAAAGGGAATAACGCACTTTCACTCATGTTTGAAAAAAAACCAAAAAAATGTTTATCTGTCATTGTACCCCTCCTTTGACTGAAATGTTCGGCATACCTAAGGTTAAATTTATTCTGTACCGATTGTTAAAGATTATGTTAGTCTCAAGCCATTTCTAATGATTTCCTCCCATTAAAAAAAGACCTACTGCTCAAGATGCAGTAAGCCTTTCTGTCTCAATTTTTTGCTCTGATCCTCATGCAACATTTATTCCAAACATTCCATCCTAGCTGTCAGATACCCCGGATATGTTAAAGATGTTTTTACCCATGTGTTGTGGGTTACAGTAGTTGTGGGTCACAGTAGTCTTGGTTTACTGTACGGATTTGATTTCCTTTATCACTTGGGTCACAACATCGTCCATTGTGGCTTTGCCCCCGAGGTCAGGTGTTTTGATCCCTTGGGCTAGGGTGTTCTCTATAGTAGTCAGTAATAGTTCTCCTAACGTGTTGTAACCAAAATGGTCAAGCATCATACTGGCTGTCCATAATTGGCCGATGGGGTTAGCGATTCCTTTTCCATATATGTCTGGAGCGGACCCATGTACGGGTTCAAACATGGAAGGGTATTGGCCATTGAGGTTAATGTTTGCTGCGGGACCAATACCAATACTCCCCATAATGGCCCCACCAATATCTGTTAGAACATCACCGAATAAGTTACTCCCCACCACAACATCGAGTGTTTCGGGACGCGTGACAAGGTAGGCACTCAGTGCGTCAATGTGCTGTGACTCGGCTTGGATCTCTGGATAATCGGCACTGACTTCTTCAAACACCTCATCCCAAAATGGCATACTGTGCACGATTCCGTTAGACTTTGTCGCACTTGTGAGATGACGGCGTCTGTCTTGGGCTAGGTCAAATGCATAGCGTATCGTCCGTTCGGTTGCTTTTCGTGTAAAAACGGCATTTTGGACTGCAATTTCATCATTGCCCTGATGGATGCGACCGCCTACTTCACTGTATTCTCCCTCACTGTTCTCACGTACAACGATAAAATCAAAATCCTGAGGGTTTTTTAAGGGTGAAGAAACGCCTTTGAGCGCTTTAGCTGGACGCAAATTGATGACTTGCTCACATTCTCTTCTAATTTTAATCAACAATCCCCAAAGAGAGACATGGTCAGGGACATATTTTGGGTAACCTACAGCTCCCAGAAAAATAGCATCTTTTTGCTGTAGTTGCAACATGCCATGATTTGGCATCATCACCCCATGCTTTAGGTAATATTCACATCCCCATGGAAAATACTCATAATTGAACGTGATGCCCCCATGAACGTCAGCCAATACGTCTAGAACTTTTACAGCGGCTGGCACCACTTCTTTACCGATGCCATCTCCCGGCACCACCGCTAAGTCAATTCTTCTCATCCGTTTGTTCACCCCGCTGATTCGATCTTTGATATTTTTATACTTTGACTAGCCATCATGTTCTGATGGCTCATCAAATTAAGTTACTTCAAGTTTAACGGCTCAAAGTTTTCTGCTTCAATTTAACGCTTCAGTTTAACAGCTACATAGTTTGGGCCAGCCTCAGAGCGGCTGGCCTTGTTTCGTCGAACGAGAACAGGTTGGACGGGTTTGTTTTTGACGTCGGTACGTCGAATTGACGTCACCCTGTTCTGGGTCACCAAGATCTTCAATTTTGATCCTCAATCTTGTTAGGGCTACGCACTGATAGGATGATCAACGTCTTTACGGGTGATGAAACGTTGGATTAGGGCTGCAGCACCAACGAAGGCGAAGGCATATAGGTCCCATAAAGGATCGGCATGAATGAGGCTAATGGCGCCTGCGGCAAGGATCAGACGTACAACGATGCCAGCGCCACGTCCCATAAACCATGCTTGTACACTTGCAGACAGCAGATATATACCAATCGCAGCCGTTACCACGGCCAATAATATGTTTAAGGTGTCTCCTATCATGAGCAATTGCGGGCTATAGAAGAATATGAACGGCACGATAAAGGCAGCAATCCCTAACCTGAAGGCTTGAACACCTGTTTTAAAAGGATCAGTACCAGCCACACCTGCCGCAGCGTAGGCTGCAAGGGCCACAGGTGGGGTGATGGCAGACATGACAGCATAGTAGAACACAAACATGTGAGCGATGAGCGGCTCAATTCCTAAGCTCACTAAGCCTGGTGCGACAACAGATGCCGCCACTGCATAAGCAGCCGTTGTGGGCATGCCCATCCCCAATATAATAGAAATAAGCATTGCAAACACTAAGGCCAAGAATATATTGTTGTCAGCGACACTGAGTAATAGTGAGCTAAACCGTAACCCTACACCAGTCAGAGCAATGACACCGACGATGATCCCTGCACACGCACACACGGCTAAGAGTTGAATGACGTTTTTCATCCCTAGTTCTAGTGCTTCTATCAGCTTCTTGAGCCCCATTCTTGTCGTCGGTTGTATCCAACTGATTACGAAACAAGCGATGATACTGATCGTCCCTGACATCACAGGCGATCGGCCCATCAGTAACATACCAATGAGAATCACAATAGGGATAAATAAGTACGCTTGCTTGGCAATGGTCTTAAAGGATGGCAGTTCTTTACGTGCGATCCCTTTCATGCCTTTTTTCAACGCTTCAAAATCAACCATAAAATAAACGGATAAAAAATATAGAAGTGCCGGAATTGTAGCAGCGATGACAATCTCTTTGTATGGCATCCCTGTAATTTCAGCCATTAAGAAAGCGCCAGCACCCATAATGGGAATCATAATCTGGCCCCCGGCAGATGCGGTGGCTTCTGTTGCAGCCGCAAATCGAGGCTGATAGCCGACACGTTTCATTAAAGGGATGGTCAGTGAGCCAGTGGCCACGGCATTCCCTGCCGATGTACCATTCATCATCCCCATGAGTCCACTAGAAATGACAGAGACCTTGGCTGGGCCACCACGCATACCACCCGCTAGGGCAAAGGAAAAATCAATGAAATACTTCCCTACACCCGACATTTGCAGAAACGCACCAAAAATAATAAAGAGCAAAATATATTTAGAGGACACGTCCATTGTCACACCAAATATACCGTCTAAACTGTAAATATACGTCACAAAACGATCATAGTTGTAACCGGGGCCCGCAAAGGCGTAAATGACAAAGGCGGCTGCTAAAAGAGGAAGCGTCCACCCACTCGTCCGTCTAGTGAGTTCTAGTACCAACAGAACGCCTAATGTGGCCACTATAGCGTCCATCGGTGTGGGTACAACGCCAAATCTAAACACCAATTCTTTAAAGTTCACAAAAATATAAGTGAAGATCCCTATACTGAGAAGGATCAATAACCAGTCTACAGGATGCACACGATGAGAAGCACCCTTCCATCCAGGAAACAGCATCAACCCTAGGACGACACCAAACAGTAAGTGCGCACTACGGAAAATCCAAGGATCAATGGCATTAAGATTTAATATATAAAGATGAAATAATGCCCCAAACACGGCAATAACAGTAAATAGAACACGAACTTTACCCCTTAACGATCGTGCCATAGAAGCACTTTCTATGTTTTCCTCTTTCATATTCTGGTCTATGGCCTCATCCACAGATGTTGCGTTTTTTTGTTCATGATGTTCCTGTTGATCTCGATTTTGACTCATGTCAGCACCTCCCTTAATGAATCAATTGACCTACCCTTCCAGTTAGAAGGGTAGGTAGGATGAAACACGTATCTCAGTTTAAAGTAGTAAAAAATTGGTGATACAAAAGCTTTATTGCACATCATAGATCGTAAATCACATCTAAATTATCAGCCTTACTCCCATTCTTCGGGATAAACGTCTGCAGGTAAGTCTATGCCGATCTCCTCATAGTAACGTATCGCGCCAGGATGCAGCGGCAGACTCTCGTTTCTTAAGATGGCTTCTTCTACCGCTTCCTCTGCTGCCTTATGCGTTTGCGTTAAAAAGTCTTGATTCTTATGATATGATTTGACGAGATCATAAACGAAATCTGCATCCATGTTCTTATGCACAATCCCAAAATTAAACATGGCGATCGTTTCGACATCCTCGTCTGTAGACTCATACGTATCTGCTGGGATCGTATATTCAAAGAAGTAAGGATACGCTTCAATCACTTGATCTCTCATCTCACCCTCAATACCAAAGATATTGATATCCCGCTGTGCTTCCACTTCTGTTACGGCTGAGATGGGGATACCGGCAGCAAAGCCGATAATGTCGAGCTGTCCGTCCATTTGCTGTGAAGCCATATCACTTGCGCCAGCCTGAACATTGTTTGTGTCTAATTCAAGGGCTTCGTGAATCAAAGGTAGGTAAGTCCCTGAAGTCCCACCAGAAGGTCCAACCCCTACACGCTGTCCCTTAATATCTTCAATGCTCTCTATACCTGATGAAGATACTGCCCACCAGTGGATAGGGGTGGTATACATCGGAAACACCACTCTAACATCCTTATGCTCATTTCCTTCAGCCCAACCCGTGCCAGTATAACCTTCGTAGGCAGGCCCTAAGGTAACAAATCCAATATCCTGATCCCGTGCTTGGACTAATTGCATATTATGGACAGGCCCCCCTGTCACCTCTACGGTTGACTTAATATCGTACTCCCTTTCAAGGAGTTGTCCTAAGGCTCCCCCATAAATAAAATAAGTACCTCCCTGAGAGGCGGTCCCTATTTTGACTTCTGTCGGATAGGCCTGTTCATCCGATTCTCCAGATGAAGCTTCATCGCTCCCACAGGCAGCTGTGACTAATAGTGACATAGCCGCCATTGTGGTTAAAGCTGTTTTTTTCCAGTTAAATTGTAAACTCATGTGTATTCCCCCTAATCTTCTATGAATTTTGGAAGACTGTATATATATGTAGCGTCATAACGGTCTATAAAGTTTTGATAGACAGGATATAACGCTTCTTCCCACATTTGTCTTTCTCTTTCCGTTAAAGTGTGCCGCTCGATACACTGGCACTGGTCAATATCTTTATCATTTTGTTCATTCATTTCTTTTGCTTTTTGCACTTCCCATGCTGTTACTTCTGATATGGTTTCTTGGATAAGCCTTCGGTTTTCTTCCGTTAAGCCCTTCCAAAAATCTTGATTCGTAAGTACAACATACCCTAGATAACCGTGATGGCTGTTCGTCATATGTGTTTGTAATGTATGTAAATCTTTACTGACAATGTTCGAAAACGTATTTTCTTGCCCGTCGACAATATTTTGTTCTAAATTTTGAAACACTTCATCGAATGAATGGACCATTGTACTGGCGCCAAGATAAGCAAACTGATCCTCTAAGACACGGCTGGGCATAATTCTGAAAGTTAACCCGGAAAAGTCTTGAGGCGAACGTAAAGGACCTTGGTCATTGGTCATATGTTTGAAACCGTTATCCCAAACTTGTAAAGGTTCAAGTCCCTGCTGTTGTAGCTTGTCCATCAACCTATCCCCAATGGGGCCCTCTAAGTACTGATGCACCTCGTCGACACTTCGGAAAGCGAAAGGCAAATCAATGACCTCCCACTCTGGGACAAGCTCTGTCAATTTAGAAGTGGCAGGTGCAATCATTTGAATATCTCCTCTAAGAAGCGCGTCTAACTCTTCCCCGTCCTTATACAGGTAGCCATTAGGAAAAACTTGAACCTCAATATAACCATTGCTTTTTTCCTTAATCTCTTGAGCAAAACGTCTCGCGGCTAACCCTTTAGGGGTTTGTTCGCCGACGATATGAGAGAACCTTATGACCAAACGTTCATCCTGACTTAGCTGTTCATGGTCCTCTGGGTACTCGACGTTTTGACAGGCACTTATGAAAAGCAAAAGGAGCGTGAGTATCAGTGTGAGACGTGTCGTCACTCGGACGGCTAGTACATGTGTTTTCATTTGGTGTGCTTTCATTTTACGTATGGACACCCTCCCACATATCTCAATCGACACGTTCGAATTATTTAGACAATAATGCACTTTTATTGTAAAGCGCTTTCACCCGTGCAACAAGAAAAAGAGCATATTGCTCTTTTTGGTCTTTTTGGTCATGAAATAGCGTAATAGTGACTAGGTCTTCCCACGGTCCCGTACTGTACATGCACCTCAACCTTGCCTTCCTTAGCAAGATAGTCCAGATAACGTCTTACAGTCACGCGCGCCATACCTGTACTCATCGCCAGCTGGTCGGCGGTTATAGGTGCGGTTGTCTCCAGTAATGTATCGAGAATTTGTTTTAACGTGGTTTCGCTTAATCCTTTGGGTAAGGCGTGGTCTCCTTCGGATTGTCTCGATCTGAGTTGTTTCCACTGATCAATATCCTCTTGTTTCAATCTATCCGTATGTTGAAAAGCCTTCCAACGCTTCCTGTACTCTTCCAATGCGGCTTCAAAACGTTGATAGCGAAAAGGCTTGACCAGATAATCTGTAGCGCCTAACCTTAAGACCTCCTGTACCGTTTCTGAGTCACTTGCAGCTGTGAGAGCAATGACATCGCATGGCTTTTGATGATGACGGATATGCCTGATTACTTCGAGTCCGGATATATCGGGGAGGTACATATCTAGTAGGACAAGATGGGGTTGCGCGATGTCTAATTGCTTTAACGCTTGTGCACCTGTTGTGACTGAAACGGCAAGCTCAAACCCAGTGACACGGGCCAAAAATCCTTCATTCACTTCTAGTACCATTGGATCGTCTTCAACAATCATGACACGTATCATAGCTCCTACTCCTTCGTTATATATTGTATTGTTCTTCCCCTTGACTTTTGATTTTGATCGTCATCGTTGTTCCCTGATGAGGGATAGAGTTGACGTCAATTAGGCCTTGATGCGCTTCAACAATCTCCTTAACTAGCGCTAGCCCAATGCCTCTACCTTCTTTCTGCTTCGTACTATAACCGTACTGGAACATATTTTGCTGCTCCTGTTCTGCAATGCCTTGTCCATTGTCACTCACTTGTATTAATAACGCACGCTCATCACCTTGAATCAGACAGCTTACCTTTTTATGTGCTTGAGCGTTTGAAAAAGATTCAAAGGCGTTCTCGATGAGGTTACCCACAATCGTGACAAGGTCACCAGTTTGAAACCCTGGTATCATGCCTTGTACATGACTATCCTGATCTATAACGAAATAAACGTCTATTTCCTTTGCTCGTGAACGTTTCCCTAGTAATAAACCTGATAATGAATCTATCTTAATATTATTTTTTAGAAATTGGACCACGTCTTCTTCATCCGTCGTTTTTTCTATGATGATATCTAACGCTTCCTCTGTACGCTCAAGTTGAATCAAGCCTGCGATACTGTGTAGTTTATTCATGTATTCATGATTCTGAGCACGCAAAGCGTCTACTAGCGTTTTTACGCCTGTCAATTCTTCAGCGAGGCGATTCGCTTGCGTTCGGTCTTGCATCGTAATAAGCGAGCCGACCAAGGCCTCTTTCACTTTAATAGGATATGTTGATAAAAGATAGACATTGCCCTGCACCATCAACGTACGATTCGTCACTTGCCTCCCGAGCGTTTGGACAATCGATTGGTCGGATTCTGGAAATAAAGTTTTGATATGCAGTGTAACGTCTTCCCTGTCGTGGTAACCTGTATAAGACTTAGCTAATTGATTCATAAAAGTGACATGGCCTTCACTATCGACTGCGATAATCCCCATATCCATCGCCTGTATGACGGCGGAGCGTTCTTCTACTAATCTAGCAATTTCATAGGGTTCCATATTGAACGTTTCTTTTTTAATATTATCTCCCAGTACCCAAGAGCCAATCAATCCCACTAGAAGCCCCCATACAAGAGATAGAAGCAGATCGTTTTGGTATTGCATGAGTAATGATTGAAAGGTCGGTGTAAGAATCCCTACGACGGCGACCCCTACTTGTTCTGTCCCATCGTCATCCATAACAGGAACAAAAGCACGAACGGCATAACCTAATGGGCCATGGGCTTTGGATCTGTATTCATGCTCGGATAAGGCCGCTCTTTCGTCCCCTCCTTCAAATCTAGTACCTAAATAACTTTCCGAAGGATGAGAGTAACGGATACGGTCCATATCAATAATCACGATATAATCCACGTTCGTTGCTAATCGAATGCGTTCAGCAATGGGCTGGATGATCGTCTCCCCTTCAGGCTGGCCGACGTGGTTCCTCACTTCGGGTAGCTGTGCTACCGTCCGAGCAATAGCAGTGGCGCGTTCACCTAACTCTTTCTCGAAAGCGGCAGAAATACTATAAATCATGATTAACCCACTCGTTAAAATAGATATTAAGACAATACAGAATGACAGTATGAGCATCTTCACCCGAATTGAGATCTTCATTGTAACCTCCGCACCGTAAACACTCCCAAAAGTGTGTGTTCCTATTTACAAGCGCTTAATATTGATCTCCTTTACTGTACCACAAGGCAAAAAGAAACCAAAAGGATGGTGATTTTTGGATATAAAAATAAACGTGCCACCATTAGTGACACGCTTATCATATAAGCAAGGTTGTTAAAGAACTTATATCAGTATAACAGCCTTACTCTTCGACTTTAGAACCCCCTTGGGCAAGCTGGGTCCAGTTCTCTCCCCCGTCTTCAGTATAATAAATCGCCTCTTGGAATGTCCCTACAGCCATGATTTGCTCATGTTCGGGGTGTACGGCAATGTGAGCGACAGCATCCTGCGGTTGTACCTCTAACTGGCGTTGTTCCCAGGTCTCTCCAAAGTCTGTCGTCACTGCTAAGCCTTCATCTTCTGACTCCTCTTCCATCATTCTATAGGCGAGGAAGGTGCCCTCCTCTGAAAGAGCCTGACTAGAGACAATGGTATAATCTGTTGGTTGAAGTTCCCATGTGTCTCCAGCATCAAAGGATTCGTATACACCCTGAGCTGTTCCTGCTAGAATATGGTCAGCATCGCTTGGGTTGGTTACAAGTGTATAGATGGCGGTCCAATCTTGAAGTAAACCTTCGGGTTCTACTTGTTCCCAACTATCGCCTGCGTCATGGGAACGATATAATCCAGCTGCCTCGCCATAAGTGTTAATCGCGTACACTACATTCGTATCATTGCTATGTGGCGTTAAGACATGAAAATCGACTTCCCCCTGTAATCCGATTTGTTCCCATGTTTGGCCACCATTCGTGCTCTTCATTACCCCTAATGGGTCTCCTAAATCAGATGCTTCGGCAGGGTGCCCACTCGTAATGAAAGTATTCTCATCTATTACGGCAAATCCCATAAAATCATGGTGGAATTCTTCTGCACCTTGTACATGCCATTCATTCGTTTCAGTATGAATACGAATAAGCCCATAGTGGCTGGCTAACAATAATTGTTCTGGGTGAAGAGGATCGAAGCTCAATCCGTGTATATGCGAGAAAGACTCAACGGCTTCACCAGGCATTTTACTATCTTGACCCTCTTGGTCGTTGTTTGCACTGTCTTGACCTTCTTGGTCGTTGTTGACACTACCTTCCTCTTCATGGCCCTCAACGCCCTCCTGTGTTTCCGGCTCAACGTCCTGACCGGCACAAGCGGTAAGTGTCAACAATCCGAGTGCTACGATTAGGTATGCTATTATTTTCGTGGATCTCATGGTACGTCCTCCCTTCAGTATATAAAACATATCGCAAATGAAGCATGCTTGTATATGCTTCCATTATACCCGTTCACCTCCATGTGTTCATCCCGTTATTATGTAAATTTTGTGAAGGCATTAACTGCATTGTAGCAAAAAAAACCCAGCGTACTGCTGGGTTCTCTTTAAGTTACGCTCACTTCGATTATATCTTGTGACATAGGTGTGATAACCTAAACGTGACATAAAACGATCTACATTTTAAACGGATCTTTTTGGAATAACATGATCGGCATCTTGAATACGTACGCTGTTACAACAAAAATACCGCAAGCCATTCCTAGCATGGCAATAAAGCTATGCACCGATAGTCCTCCAACACCCGCAACGACGTTAGCAATGTTACATCCGGGTGCAATACGGGAAGCAATCCCCATCAGCAGACCTCCAATAATAGGGTAAGGTAAACGGTTTAGACGAGGAACCCTAATCTTGAAGGACTTACTGAGTAACGCTGAAACAAAAGCACCAACAATCACAAAGATCACAAGGAACTCTTCGGGCCCTAACCCAACAGTCGGGTGTTGGGCGAACAGGGTAGAGAAGTACAGGTTATTTAAAATGTGCTCCTCTCCTATGATAAAGGATAATATTGTCCCAGCAATCCTCGTTTCAGGTCCTGTAATGCTAATAGAAGACAGTAAAACAAACTGAGCTGTTGCTGCTACACCCATCACAAAACCGACGAAACGAATATCCCAATGCGATTTCGTTAGCATGTTGCCATCTTTAAAATCTTGGAACGTATTTTTGACGCCATGCCAGAAACCATGCCAACCGAACCTGAGCAAAGTGGGCACTAAGATGAGTGATACGATCAGGGCGGAAAGCAGTAGATAAGGGATCGGAAGAACGTCATACAGTGTAATGCCGTCTGTCCATGTTAACGGCTCTAGTACATAGTCGATGGCGTAAGGATCATAGACGTATGCGAATAACACATTACCGACGAGCATAGCCAAGATGACAATCCAGAACTGTATATACCCCATACCGGCGCGATAGAGTGCACCTGAAGCACAGCTCCCCGCAATGGTCATCCCTATGCCGAATAAAAAGCCTCCTAATAAATTGGTTAGGCCAATATCTAGCGACCAAATGTGAGCGACACTTGCTTGTCCCATCCCAAAGGTTAAGGCGATACCCCAACCTAGAACCGCCGTGGCCATTAATACGAGCATCCCTTTACCTACACGGGTATCTCTCACACTGACCCAATCTCTGAAGGAGGCCACAAAACAAAAGTCTGCTTTCTGTAATAAAAAGCCATATATAAAGCCAAATATACATGCGATCATTAATGCTTCTAAAGTAAACAAAAGACCATTCACCTCCATAGAAAAAGGCAGTCACCAAGAGACGCTGCCTTTCTCTACCTATTTTCACTTCATTGGTATCCTTTTTTATACTCTTAAATAAACGATTGCGGTTTGCAATTGTAAGCGATTGCCGTTACCCAGGAAACCTGAATACTTCAAGGTCCTATTTCTTCTTCATATAGATATGGTAGGTTCCGTTACTCTCTACGATCCCTAAGACGTCTGCAATCCCGTTCATTTGAACGGCTGCCGGAACAGTCTTTGTGGCAATAGAGTGATCTGTTGACTCAACTACAATCTCACCAGACTGCGCTTTTTTCAATGCCGCAAGTGCTATATTCAAAGTGTGGGGACAAACCTCTCCCATACCATCCACCTCATGGTCAATGTGTAGTGCTTCTAACTCTGCTTGTGACATACTCATGATAGTTCCTCCTTGTTAATAGCTCAAAATGTTTAAGGCTTTTATTCAATATCTGTACTTTCACTGTTACCGTATTCAGCCCATGAACCCTCGTAGTTAACAAGATCTTCAAAACCTAATAAGCGTAGCGTAAAGTACGTGTGCGCCCCTCTTACGTTTGTCTGACAGTATGAGACAATTTGCTTATCAGCTGTAATGCCGTTAGATTCATAGAGTTCATATAGCTCAGCTGCTTCTCGGAAATAAGGCACACCATCATCTTGTAAGCTTTGGTTCCACTCAATGTTGACTGAACCTGGGATATGTCCCCCACGTTCTGCTCTAACATTCTCACCTGTATGCTCTTCCTCTGAGCGTGTATCAAGAAACACGACTGAGTCACGATCTTCGTTTAGCTTGTCTTGAACTTGGCCTAGGTCACAAACAAGGTCCTCGTTCAACTCAACCGCAAACGTGGTATCTTCTATTTCCGGTACATCTGATGTCACTTCTTTTTCTTCGACTAACCAAGCGGAATAGCCACCATTTAATATTTTTACGTCCTCATGACCGTAATACTCTAACGCATAAAAGAGACGTGTCGCACTTAGGCTATTCCCTTCATCATATATGACAACCGTAGTATCTCCGTCAATCCCAAGTTGAGACATGATCTGTTCAAAATCTTGTGGTCCCACCAAATAGCCTTCAACTTCATGATCGGCGTCCACGAGCTCACGCCAAGATCCAAGATGAACCGCATTGGGAATGTGATCTGTATCATAACCTTCCTCACGCATGTCGACAATTCTAAGGTTCTCATCATCCTGATGAGCGTCTAGCCAGTCAGGGCTGACGAGCAACTCAGGATTAGCGTAGTCTCGTTCTGTGGCGGCTTCATTTGATGTTTCTGAATCTGCACAGGCTGAGACGATCAAGGCCATTGCGACGAACAAGGTTAACAATGTGTATGTGGGTTTTCTCATGTGGTTCCTCTCCTATATAAGCAAGTTGTGTGTTTGTTCCTACAGATTATACTATGCTATAATTCCTATTGTAAAGCGATAAAGTCTTAAATTCATATTAGATTACTTGGGATAAAAAGGGAGGCATCAAGTTGAAAAAGAGAATAGGATACTTCATTGCGCTCACTCTAAGTACTGTGCTCCTCACTGGTTGCGCCATAGATCAGAGTGAACAGCAAGGTGATGATCAGGATGGCCATGATGCAGGGCAATTAAGTGCTGTGCAATATTACATTACTAATGAAGCTGACAATAGCGTATCTATTATTGACATTCCTTCAAGTGAAGTGGTAGGAGAAATAGGTGTAGGGGAAAAACCGATTAATTCAGTCTTTACGCCCACGATGAGAGACGCATTTGTGACTCAAGAAGTCGATGGGACTGTGGCTAAAGTGAACACACGCGAGTTATCCGTAGAGCAAGAAGTTGAGGTTGGACCTTTACCTCATGGCATCGCTTTATCCCGTGATGGACGTGCCATATACGTGACGACTTTAGGAGACTCACAGGTTCATGTTTTAGATACACAGGACTTATCCGAAATCGCACGTATTGATGTAGGAGGGTCTTCCCAAACCCACCACCCGTACTTGAGTGAGGATGGCAAGAAACTTTATGTGACCAATTTTGTGTCTAACACTGTTTCTGTTATAGATACAGAGAATAATGAGTTAGTAGACACATGGGAAGTCGGTGAAGAACCCAAGCAGCTCGTCCTAGATGAGAAGAACAATATTTTTTACGCCACGCTTGGACAAGACGATCAAGTCAAGGTTTTTGACCTTGACACAGGTGAAGAAATCACAGCTATCGATACGCTAGCTGGACCGACCGGTATTGTGAAACATGACACTTTGCCGTACTTATTTGTATCCCACATGGAAGATGACGCAGTGTCTGTCATTGACACTGAAACGCATGACATCGTACATGTTGTGGAAGATATCGGACGCCCAATGGATTTGGCTTTCAATCGCGAGCAAAGTCGTGTCTATATCGTTGCCAATGGCGATAACCAGGTGCATATCATGAACACGGAAACTTTTGAGCTAGAGGAATCAATTGACGTGGGAGAGGAACCCCATGGCATCCGCATTAAAGCATTGCCCGGCGTAGGTGGTAGTTGTTAGCTTTTTTCTGCCCACCTTATATAGCATCATGCTAGGTGAGATGAAGTGCATTGCATATAAGCTAAATAGCATATTGATCAATCAAAAAGGTAGTCACAGCTACATGATCGTTGCTTGACTACCTTTTTATCATTAACCAATTTATTATTAACCAATTCTATCCCCTTTGTTCACCTTTTGGTCTGGCTGGAGCAGTACAACCCCACTCTCTGCGTAAACACCGAGCACGAGGACTTCAGACGAGAAGTGCGCAATCTTTCTTGGGGGAAAATTAACGATGCCGATGACTTGTTTGCCGACCAAATCTTCTCTCTCGTATAGGTCCGTTATCTGGGCACTGGATTGTTTCATACCAATCTCATCACCAAAGTCCACCCACAATTGATAAGCTGGTTTACGAGCTTCTGGAAAATCCTTCACTTCGACAACTTCACCCACGCGAATATCTAACTTCATAAAATCATCAAAAGCTGCCATGTTTGAGCCTCCTATCTTTCATCACGATTTAAACGTATGGGACATATATTATATCAGCCTATATTGGCTAGTTTAGCATTCGAGAGGTGAAACGATATGCTTTTTAAAAATAAAATCGCCAACGTTGATATTGATAATGTTTCAAGTAATGGGTCTATTAATTTCGGTCATTCGATCTTAAAAGGGATAACGGCTGGTAGTCAAACGGTTGGAGGCCAGTCTACGATTGGTGATGACGACCCTTCCCTCAACGTTAATCATAACCATGTCAAAGACCCAGATGGCGTGGACCAAGGGCAAAAACAATTCTAATCTCTAATATGCACTATTTGATGCTCCCCGTCCCATTCAACTTCTGCGCCTAGGGCTTCAGAAACAAACCTGAGTGGGACCATGGTCGTTTGGTTCACAATGATCGCTTCCGTATCTAATTCAAGAGCATGACCGTTCATCATCGCTTGATGATCTCCAATTTGTAAATAAATTTTTACGTCTTCTCTCACCGCTGTGACTGATTTAGTCTCGTTATCCCATTTCACATCTGCTTGTAGGGATTCAAAAATACCACGCATGGGGACGAGCGTTCTCCCATTCACAATCACAGGGTCTTGAGCGTATACTTGAACCTGGTCATTCAACATAATGGACACTTCGTCTTGGCAATAGGGGTGGTATGAAAACATATAATCTGTAATGATCTGAACAGCTTCTTCACGTAAGTCATCGTTTAACGTCCTGTCCGCTAAAACATCCTTTACATGTAACCACACCTCACACCAATTCTGCTCTCCCTGAGCTTTGGTTAAAGCCGCAATCATGGACACTGTTAGACTGTCAGGGTAGGCTTCCTGTGCCCCTTTTAGATACGGCTGAGCCCTTTCGGGGTGAAAGTAGTCGTCTAAAACTAACAGATAGCCGATGATGAACAGTTGATCGCCTTCTAACGTGTCGAGTGTTAATTCCTCAACTCGGGCACCGTGAATGAGTTTAGTGTATGTATTGGCACGATCCCGAATGTCCCACATATTTGTATTGTACATCGCGTTAATGACGGCGGCTTTAACGTCTAGTGTAGGCTCTGGTGAGGCTAGATATTCTGCAATGTCCGCTGTTATGTCACCCGTTTCCTGTGCTTGCTGGACCATATCGATGTCCGTGTATGCATTGGAAATCGGTGTAGATGTCACTGGTGAGTCTGCTAAACTAGGTTGAGGAAACAGCATGAGTACAGCTATGACAAACATTGTGATCAAAACGACGCGCTGCTGAATCATAAAGCCTAACCTCCCCTTTCAATTTATTAAAACTCCCTTATCCTAATATAGCATGAAACAAGCCCATATCACACTTACCTTTTACCAAAAAAAATAAGCTAGGGAGGACCCTAGCTTATTCTCACAACACCATATTATGCGTCTTCTTCAGTGTCTTCTTCAGCATCAGCGTCTGCATCTTCAGCGTCTGCATCTTCTTCAGAACCTGCATCTTCGTCTGCGTCTGCGTCTGCATCTTCAGCCTCTTCTTCGCTGTTTGCGTCAGCTTCTTCTTCGTTGTTTGCGTCAGTTTCTTCTTCGTTGTTTACGTCAGCCTCTTCTTCGTTGTTCACATCTGCGTCTGCTGGCTCTTCTTGATCAGCAGCACACCCTGTTGCGAATGCGAAAGCACCTACTAGTGCTGCGAGTAAAGCAAATCTTTTTAGTTTTAACATGTGAAATACCCC